>CALDGN010000249.1 GCA_937942965.1 uncultured Acidimicrobiales bacterium
GACATCGTCGGATTCCCCAAGGCAGCAGCGGCGGCCCGCTCGAGAAAGTTCCGGGCTTCGGCATCGAGAAACCGCAAGACGGAATCGTTTGCCGTGCAGCAACCCGAAGACGTGACGCCGGCAAGTCGTTCGGCGGCATCGTTGGCATAGACGACATGGCCGAGGCATCCGACCGCGCCGCAGTGATGGTCGATCAGCCAGGTGGCGACGGGGCTACGCGCATAGGCGTCATCCCAAGACATGACGACTTCTCTACCACGCCTGAGAGTCTCCTCCATCGCTATCCATCGTCCGTCGGCCGGCGGAAACAAGTCGTGCCCGTCAAATCCGGACAATGTTCGACGCGACGCGTAGGTCGAATTTGAGGGGTCACCACCGAGGGGGTCCGATGGCCTATGCAGAGCGACGCGCTGCTCGACGGCTTGCCGTCGAACAGAACCGACGGACGATCAGCGAAGGACGAGCTGGGTCTGAACGGTCTTGGCGATGATCCGGTCGCCCTGGCGGACCTCGGTGTCGACAACGATCGTCTGACCGCCGGCATGCACCAGCGTTGACCTGGCCGTAGCTGTGCCTTCGGTGACAGCGCCGATCATGTTCGTCTTGCCTTCGATCGTCGTCGTACCGGTCGCTCCCTCGGGAAGGTTCGCGAAGGCGAGCGCTGCTCCGCACGAATCGGCCAGGGCCATGATGGCGCCTCCGTGCAGCACGCCACCGGCGGTGCATTTCTCGGGGCCCCAGTCCATTTCCATGGCGGTCTCGTCAGGACTGTTGGCAACGCCTCGGATACCGAGTGTCGCCGTAAACGGCATGACGGCGTGCAGGAATGCGGTGAGATCCGGATCGCTGGTGTCACTCATGGCGACGACCGTAGTCAGGTCAGCCAGACCGAGGTGTCCGGGGGTAGCTCGTCGCCGAGGGTTTCGGTTGCGCTGCTGAGCGCAACCGTTCCGGCCGGAATCGGAACGGGCCGTGCGCTCATGTTCGAGACGACGGTGACATCGCCCCGTTCGTATGCCAGGACCCCCGGACCGAACTCAAGCATCGTCAGCGGAGGATCGTCGGCGAGCAGGTGATTCCGAGCGGCGATCGCTCGTCGGTACAGCGACAGCGTCGAGTCAGGATCGATGCGCTGCTCCTGCACCGACAGGGCGGCGAACCGGTCTGGTTGCGGCAGCCAGGCGTTGGTGTCTCCGAAGCCGAGCGAGGGACCAGTGGCCGTCCATGGGATCGGGACTCTGCAGCCATCGCGCCCTTTGACCGTGTGGTCGGACTTCTCCCAGGTCGGATCATCGAGGACATCGAGCGGCAGATCCCACACTTCGGGAAGTCCGAGTTCTTCGCCCTGATAGATGTAGGTCGAACCAGGCAGCGAAAGCGTGATCAAGGCCGCGGCGCGAGCCCGTCGCTGACCGGCTTCGTGATCGAGCAGGTCGTGCGGACCGTCGAGGATCCAGCGACGTGTGTCGGTGTTACCCGGCAGTCCGTAGCGGGTGGCGTGGCGCACGACATCGTGGTTCGACAGCACCCAGGTGCTGCTCGCACCGATCTCGGCCGCTGCAGTTGCGGCTTCGCTGATGACCGAGCGGAATGCAGTGGCGTCCCACGGCGTCTCGATGAGATCGAAGTTGAACGACTGGTGATACTCGTCGGGTCGCAAGAACAGCGGGAGCTGCGTTGGATGCACCCACGCTTCGGCGACCATCATCCGGTCGTCGTACGAGTCAAGGATGGCGCGCCACCGGCGATTGATGTCGTGGATTCCGGCTCGACCCCAGAACGGATGGTCGATCGGTTCGTCGCCACCCTGGAGCGACCACGGCAGCGGAAGCGGTTCGGTGTCGGGCAGATCGGGGTGCTTGACCATGCCGTGCGCAACGTCGATACGCAGGCCGTCGATGCCGCGGTCCATCCAGAAGCGGATGACGTCGTCGAACTCGCTGCGGACTTCTTCGTTGTCCCAGTTGAGATCGGGCTGGCTCGGGTCAAACAGGTGCAGGTACCACTCGCCATCATTGAGGCGTGTCCAGGCGGGCCCGCCGAACATGGCGATCCAGTTGTTCGGCGGTTCACTTCCGTCGCCTCGGCCGGGGCGAAAGATGTAGCGATCCCGCGAGGAATCGCCCGGCTCCGCCGCCATGGCTTCTTGGAACCACGCATGCTCGATCGACGTGTGGTTCGGAACGAGGTCGGCGATCACGCGGATGCCGCGCTCGTGGCATTCGGCGATAAGTGCCTCGGCGTCGGCGAGGGTTCCGTAGCGCGGCTCGATGGCCCGGTAGTCGGCGACGTCATAGCCGCCGTCAGTCAAGGGAGATTCGTACCAGGGGTTGAGCCAGATGGCGTCGACGCCGAGGTCGTCGAGGTGATCGAGACGGCTGCGCAGCCCGTTGATGTCTCCTTGGCCGTCACCGTTGCCGTCGGCAAACGAGCGCACGTAGACCTGGTAGACGACGCCCGTGCGCCACCATTCGGGTTGAGTCTCCATAGACGCCGCATCGTAGGCCCGTCAGCGGCGAGGGGCGCCGGTGGCTGACGGCGCGGCGTCGCGTGGTCGCGGACGACTCGCCTAGGAGATGCCAAGCAGTTCGGCGGCTCGTTCGGCTCGGCGCTCGACGCCACTCTTGTACTCGTCGAGATCGAGCTCTTCATCTTGGGAGCCTTGCTGGCCGTTGAGATAGCGCGCGTAGACACCCTCGGAAATGCAGGCGAGTCGCCACGCAGCGAAGCCGCGGTAGTAATCGACGAGATCGAGCGACACACCCATCTCGTCCGCATACAGCCCGGCTAGTTCCTCTTGACTCAAGAAGCCGGGAAGCCCGGTCGTCTCGTTGTCGCCTTGAGGATCTTCGACCGCGGGGTCGTGCCAGTAGCCAAGCAAGCCGGCGAGGTCGGCCATCGGGTCGCCGAGCGTGCACAGCTCCCAGTCCAAAACGCCCGTGACGGGCCCTTCGGGGTCCATCATGCAATTCGAGAGCCGGTAATCGCCGTGAGCGATCGTGGTCTTAGCGTCAGCGGGGAGGTTCGCTCGCAGGTGGTCGGCGACACGTTCGATCACCGGGAGCTCTCGGGTCTTTGACTGCTCCCATTGGCCGGACCAGCGCTTGATCTGACGCTCGATGTAGCCGCTGCGCTTGGCGAGGTTGCCGAGTCCGACCTCGTCGATGTCGACGCGGTGCAATGCGCAGAGCGTGTCGATGAGCTCGTGCGACATGCGGGTGCGGTTGGCTTCGGTGATCGTGCGACCGATCTCGATATCGCGCACGATGACCCCGTCAAGGAAGTGCATGACGTAGAAGTCACGTTCGTTGACGGCCTCGTCTTGGCATAGGCCGACGAGCCGAGGCACCGGCACGGGACTGTCCTGCAGCGCGTCCATCAGCCGATGCTCGCGGGCGACGTCGTGGGCACTTGGCAACAGTGGACCCATTGGCGGGCGCCGCAACACGAACTGGCGACCGGCTTGGTCGTTGACGGTGAACGTCATGTTCGATCGGCCGCCAGCGATCAGCCCGAACTCAAGCGGGCCGTCGATCTCGACATGGTTGTGAAACCATGCCGTGACGTTGTCGATATGGATGCCTTCAGGAGCAAGGGCCTGCGAGTCTGGGCTCATGGCGCCAGTCTTGCACTTGCGCTTTACGCCAAAGCAGCCTCAATACACAATGAAGCGGCTTCGGCCTTCGTGCTTGGCTCGGTAGGCAGCGCGGTCGGCCTTGCGCAGGATTGCGCTCACGTCGTCGCCTTCCTCCCAGACGGCTACTCCGATGGAGCACGATCGGGTGAGCGAGTGTCCGTTGATTGAGTAGTGCTGTCCGACCGCATCGATCATGCGGGCAGCGACGCTGGAGGCGTCTTTGCAATCCACGTCGGGCAGGTAGACAACGAACTCGTCGCCGCCGAGACGGGCGACGACGTCGGTCAGCTTGACGGCGCGCTGTAGGCGTTGGGCGACGCATCGCAGGAACTCATCGCCGGCGGCATGGCCGAGCGTGTCGTTCACGGATTTGAAGTCGTCCATGTCGAGCAGCAGGAGCGCGAATGGGGTGCCGTCGGCCACGGATTGGTCGAGGATCTCGTTCAGCGCGGCTCGGTTCGCGACGCCGGTCAACGTGTCGGTCGTGGCCCGTCGGCGGAGGTCGGTCGTGAGCTCTTGCATCCGCCGCTCTTGGGCGATGGTTTCGGAGATGTCTCGTTCGACGGTGAACCACCGTTTGGTTTCATCGTCATAAATCGTCTTGACGCCGAGCATCAGGGGCGAGCCGTCCTGACACTTGGCCAGCACGCGTGCCTCGGCCCGCTTGTCTTTGTCATGCACGGCATCCAACAGCGTGAAGAAGCCTCGGTCGTCGTCGTGAACGAATTCGGTCAGGTGACGGCCAACGATCTTGCCGTCGCCATGGAGTCGGTGGACGGCCTCGTTGACGTAGGTGACATAGCCGTCTCGGTCCGAGACCACGAACAGATCGTCTGTGAGGTCGGCGAGTTTGAGCAAGTCCGCAAGGCGTGATTCGGAGTGTGCCAACGCACCCATGTCTCGTCCGACAAGCAAGAAGCGTCCGGGCTCGTTGTCGATCGTTCGGGCGGCGAAGTTGTAGGTCCGCCATTCTCCGTCTGCGTTCCGCACGCGGCGGTCGAAACGAGCGGTCTCACCTCGGAGGGCTTGTTCCACGAGTACCGGGTTCAACTCGCGGTCGGAGGGATCTCCAAACTCGACGATCAACTTGCCGATCATGTCTTCGGCAGACCAGCCGAGCTCGCGGGCCCCTTGCGCATTGACGTCGATGATCTCCATCTCGGGCGCGGCAACGACCGCAACGAGATCGGGATGGCTATCGAGTTCACGGACATAGTCCGTTCGAGCCTTGGCCAGGGGTGCCATGACTACTCCGTCGGCGCAGGATCACCGCTATTGAGTAGCCGGTGCGACTATGCGCAGCTTCGCCCGACCCCGTGGGGGCCGCTGCTCCTAGGTCGGTTAGTTCGGGCTTCGAGACCTAGCTGCTTGACGAGGGTGGTGTCTGCCATCGCTCGGTTGGTGCTAGTTGGCGAAACGCCCGGCAGTTGGGGCCCGGTACACGTCGGCGTCGTCGGGTGGCAATAGCTCGTTGCCGAGGATCATGTCGGCGGCACGTTCGGCGATCATCATCGTCGGCGCATAGATGTTGCCGTTGGTCACGGCAGGCATGACCGAAGCATCGACGACCCGGAGGCCTTGGGTGCCGTGAACCCGCATGGTTGCCGGATCGACGACCGCCATCGCATCGGTCCCCATGCGAGCCGTGCAGGACGGGTGCAGCGCGGTCTCGGCATCTTTGGCGACCCACTCGAGAATCTCTTCGTCGGTCTCGACCGAAGGACCCGGCGACACCTCGCCGTCGTTGTACGGGGCGAACGCAGGTTGGTTCAAGACGTCGCGGGCGGTGCGCACGGCTTCGATCCATTCCTTGCGATCGTTCTCGGTCGACAGGTAGTTGAACTGCACGGCCGGATGCTTCTTGGGGTTGGTCGACGTGATCTTCACGGTGCCGCGCACATCGCTGTACATCGGCCCGATGTGGACCTGGTAGCCGTGGTCGCCCTCGGGCGAGCTGCCGTCGTAGCGAATGGCGATCGGCAAGAAGTGGAACATCAGGTTCGGGTACTCGACGTCGTCATTGCTGCGCAGGAACGCGCCGGCTTCGAAGTGGTTCGTCGCCGCCGGGCCGCGACGGGCGAGCCACTGCAGGCCGATGATCGGCATGCGCCACTTGGCGAGGTACGGCTGCATCGAGACGGGTTCTTTGCACTTGTACTGGATGTAGACCTCGAGGTGGTCTTGCAGATTCTCGCCGACCCCGGGAAGCGCGGATACGACGTCGATGCCAAGCTCACGGAGGTGGTCGGGATCGCCGACGCCAGAGAGCTGCAGGAGCTGAGGTGAGTTGAAGGCACCGCCGCAGCTGATGATCTCGTTGCCGCGCACGGTGCGTGTGCGGCGGCCGCGTCGGACCTCGACCCCGACGGCCCGGTTGCCTTCGAACACGATGCGGTCCGCCTGCGCCAACGTGACGAGGGTGAGGTTTGGCCGATCGAGCACCGGGTGCAGATAGGCGCGAGCTGCGCTCATCCGACGGCCGCGGACCAGGTTCTTGTCGAAGACCGAGAAGCCTTCTTGCTGGAACCCGTTCACGTCGTCGGTGCGGTGATAGCCGGCCTGAGGTCCGGCTTCGAGCCACGCGTCGAACAGTGGGTTTGCGGCCGGGCCGGTTTCGAGCTGGAGAGGGCCCTCGTCGCCGCGCCAGTCATCGCCGCCCACGAGGCGGTTCTCCATCCGCTTGAAGTACGGCAGGCAATGGGCGTAGTCCCAGTCGGCCATACCGTCGGCGGCCGCCCACTTGTCGTAGTCCATCGGGTTGCCCCGCTGGAAGATCATGCCGTTGATGCTGCTCGACCCGCCGAGCACCTTGCCGCGTGCGTGGTACACCCGACGTCCGCCCATGTGGGGCTCGGGTTCGCTCTCGTATTTCCAGTCGTAGAAGCGGCTGCCGATCGGATAGGTCAGCGCGGCTGGCATGTGGATGAAGACGTCCCACTTCCAGTCCTTGCGTCCAGCTTCGAGGACCAAGACCTTGTTGGCCGGGTCGGCGCTCAGGCGATTGGCCAGCGCACAGCCCGCGCTGCCGCCACCAATGATGATGAAGTCCCACTGGGTGTCCGCCCACTGTGTGCGCTTCGATGCCATTGCTACCCCCTCAGCCAGCTGCACAGAAACCGTCCAGCGGGTACAGTAAATCTCGTGACTGAATCTAGCCGAGGCGAACCGGCTTCTGCACCGGCCAATCCGAAACCGGGATCGAAGGCGGCCCGGACTCGCCGTGCTCTGCTCGATGCCGCGGCGTCGGTGATCCAGACCGACGGCGTCGCCAACCTCACGCTCGAACGCGTCGCCGCTTCAGCACAGGTCTCGAAGGGCGGCCTGCTCTACCACTACCGGACCAAGCAGGATCTGTTGAACGCACTGCTCGACGACACGCTCCGACAGGCCGACTCTGGGCTAGAGGATCTCGCAACCGAGTCGGGGCGCGAACGCGGCGCATTCGCCCACGCCTACCTCGACTTCGTCCGCAGTCGCAGCCATCGCGACGGCACGGCCGCTGGCGTGCTCGCCGCGGCCGCGCTCGACGAAGGCGATCTGACGATCGCGCAGCGGCAGTTCTCCTCCTGGCAACAACGGCTGCTTGAGCACGACGGCCTCGACGAAACCGCCGCACTGCTCGCCCGAGTCGTCGGCGATGGCCTGTGGCTCATTGACCTGTTCGACCTCGCCCCACCCGATGATCGCCAGCGAGCAGCGCTGCTCGATCACGTCGGGCGACTCATCGACGACGCCTAGGGTGGCTCGGTGGCTGAGATCGGAATGCTCGCTGGCTCGGGATGGGCTGCCGGCCTGAACCTGTGGTCGGTCGGCCTTGTGCTTGGCATCGCCGGGCGACTCGACCTCGCCGACTCACCCGAGGTCTTCGAGCGCTGGTGGGTCTTACTTCTGCTGGGCGTGCTCTATGTTTTCGAGTTCTTCGTCGACAAGATCCCGCTCATCGACAGTGCCTGGGACATCGTCTCCACGATCATCCGCCCGGTCGGAGCTGCACTGATCGGGCTCGCCATTGCCCAAGACGGCGACATCTCTGGCATCACAGCAATGGTGACATCGGGCGGTTTCGCACTGACGAGCCACGGTGCCAAGGCTGCCGTCCGCGCCCTCATCAACATGTCGCCCGAGCCAATCTCGAACTGGATCGCGT
>CALDGN010000250.1 GCA_937942965.1 uncultured Acidimicrobiales bacterium
ACAGGCACAGCCTCTTCTCGTGATGGTCTACTCATTGTTCAATACGTCCTCTCATAAAGTGTAGGCGGGAATCCCTCTCCGCTTCATCCATCTCTTCAATTCTTTGTGATCACACACCCATTCGGGTGCATCTATGTCACCAATGTTGATCAGATGAAGCTTGTCGGCGTTCCCGCGTACGTCGATTTCGTCCACGCCCACGCGATGAACGCTTTCTTTCCAGAATTTCTTCGAGCCCGCAATCATCATGCGAAGCTGGTCCATCGAATGCAGGTAGCAAAATTGAGGGAGGCCAGCAAAGGCTTCGTTGTCGGTCCATTTCACACGATCCCCATAGAAAGGGTCTCGCTGATGTTTCTTCAAGGTCATAGATACAGACCTTGACATTACCCCTCGAGCTTGGCTCCGCTTATGCGTTGATTGCGGCCCGCATGTCTTCCACGGTCGACCGGGTGTAGATCTCGGTTGTACGAGGATCTGCGTGGCCGGCCACATTCTGAATGACACCGACATCAATGCCGTTGCGAGCCATGTGGGTGAGCTTAGTCGCTCGCAGCTGATGCGTGTGGATGTCCTGGTCCATCAGAGCGAGCCTGCCTGCCCGCTTGACGCTGCGCCCGCAGGCCGACATGGACAGCTGCACCAAACGATCCTCGGGCGCCTCACAGCGCTCCACAGCGGGCGTGAGAAGACTCACTGCAGATTCGGGGATTGGCAGGAGGCCTTCGTGACCGCCCTTCTGCACGTAGCTGACGGTCATTGCGTCGAAGTCGATGTCTTCAGCGCGAACGCTGCGAGCGCCGCCGACACGCATCGCCATCATGCCGCAAAGGGCAATGAGGGCCATGAGGTTCACGTTGCCTTCGCGCCGTGCGTGATGGGCGAGGGCTGCAACGTCACTCATGCCACCGCGCAAGGTGTCCGCCTCGCCAGGTGCTGGCCGGCGCTTGCGGTAGTCGGCCAAGAACGAGGTGCCGAGCCAGTTGCCGTAGGCCGTGAACACGGTGATGCGACGGTTCGTGGTACGGATAGCCCAGTCGTCTCGCATGGTGGTGACGTAGGTGGCGACGGTTTGCGCGTCGTCGCGGAATCCGAGCTGCTCGTCGGCGAAGGCCACGAGGCCTTTCAGGTCGCTGCGGTACGCATCAATGGTTGCTTTGCTTCTTCCGTTTTCTGCGTTCCACACGAGGAACTGTTCGGTACGTTCGTGGGTTAGGTCTGTCATTGGTCAGGTTCTCTCTTTCTGCCCGCTCGTCGAGCTCGGCGCATGTGGGTTGGATTTCATCGAACATATCGTTCACGAATGAACGTGCTGCCTCGATTTCTTCGACCGTTAGTTCGGCCAAATTGAAGTAGAACGGGTCCCGCTTGCCGACTTTGAGGCGAAAAATCACCCGATCGTCTTCATCCGCAAAAGTGTAGCTGACCTGGAGGTTTGCTGTGTCCAGGTGAGCATCCGCCTGTGCGAATTGCATCTTTCTCCGCTTGCTTGAAGTCACCATACAGTAACCGTTACCTCGAATCAAATTGAGTGTGGGGAATAGCTGATGTGACACATTCTTGTTGCGTCACTCGTAACGCTTTGTGTATCATCCCTGGCAATGACTACGCCCAACACAGAGAAAGAGCGGCAAAGGCAGCGTGCAAAGCAGCGCGCTTATCGTGCGCGCCAAAAAGCCAAGAAGACCGGAAGCTCAGAGCTCCGGCCTTATGGCGAGACTGCATGTGGCTTGCCGGGTGGATACGACAAGCACCTCTATGACGGCACGGAACCTTGCAAATGGTGCAAGGCAGCTCATGCCCGCCGAGCGCTCATCAACAAGGAGAAGCGCCTCGAGCGTTTAGACGGTGCCGACGGTGGTGACGGTGAGTCCAGTGAGGGCGACGTTTGATTCGAGGTCGCGGGCGGCTCGATCGACGACGACGCCAGAGGTGATGTCTTCGTTGGCCGAATCCCAGACCTGAACCGAATGCAACGTGGTGAAGCCGGTACCGATCGCGGTTGCCGTGTTTGCCGGCAGTGATGCGAGGGTGAGAACTTCGGTGCTCGGAAGGGCCGACACGTCGATGTTGGTCTGAATGACGAGGAAGTCGGCAGCGGCTGCAGCGCCGTCTACGGTCGCGACGATCATGTCACCGACTTCGATTACGTCGGAGCCAATGACGCCGACGATGGTTCCGGCAACGGATGCGTACCAGCGGTCGCCTGCGCGAATCGCGCCTGCTTCACCCGAGCCCGCCGATGGAATACCGCCACTTGCGTCGTGTGCGCCAACGTAGGCCGAGAGCTGCTCGAGGTCGTCGAGGTGGGCCGCGTAGCGAATGTTGGTTCCGTCAGACCAGGCGAGCCGGCCGTTGACGTTGTTGTGCCAGACGCGACCTGCAGCGGGGGAGGCGGGGTCGGTCGCGACGGGCTGGACCTTCGCGTTGAGGAGCGACTGCTCGTTGAGGTCGAGGTCGACGTAGAGATTCTTCTCAGCCATGGGAGATGGGGTCCTTGCGGGTTGGAGTTCTGTTACGTGCGACTATGCAATGCAGTCGCGTGTTGGTCCACCAATGGG
>CALDGN010000251.1 GCA_937942965.1 uncultured Acidimicrobiales bacterium
CGATCGAGTCGTCGCTCGTCAAAGAGATGGGCACTCGCTACGAGATCGAGTTGATCGAGAAGCTGGTCGAGTTCGTTGACGAAGAACTCACGCTCGACTCTGAGTCACTGTTCATGCGACTGCTTTCACAGTGCGTGCTGACCGGGCCAGGCAACACGATTCGAGGCGGCACGATCGAGATCCTGCGATCTGTGGCGAGCAAGGGACTGCAGGGGCTTCCAGCATGAGCGCACAACTCGAAACCGTCGACGAACTGATCACGGAGACCGCCGATCGCCTGTTCGGCGAACTCTGCACCCATTCGACGATCCAGGCAGCTGAAGAGACTGGTGGCGCGCCCGAGATCTGGGCGGCCTTTGCCGAGACTGGCTTCCCGTGGATCTCGCTTCCCGAAGCTGCCGGCGGATCCGGCGGCACGTTGCTCGACGCGCTCGAAGTCCTGAGACTTGTTGGCTATCACGCCGCACCGATCCCCGCCGCCGAGACCGGGATGCTCGGAGGTTGGCTGTTGGCTTCCGCCGGACTCGAGCTCCCCGAGGGGATCGTGACGGTCGCCCCTGACTCGGCCGGATTGTCGATCGGCGCCGATGGCACGGTGTCTGGAACCGCGGCGATGGTTCCGTGGGGTCGAGCTGCTGATCGCCTCGCGTTCATCGCCGATGGCAAGGTCGCTTCGGTGGATCCCAGGGCTGGCTCGATCACGGAGCAAACGTCGCTTGCGGGCGAACCGCGAGACACGCTGACGTTCAGCGGTGCAGCCGCCGAGTTTGCCGACGCCCCGGCCGGGGTCGACGCCGACGCGCTTCGCTTCCGCGGCGCACTCAGCCGCGTTGCCATGATGGGCGGGGCGATCGAGAAGATGAGCCAGCTCACCGTCAGCTACACCAACGAGCGCCATCAGTTCGGGCGACCTGTTGCCCGCTTCCAAGCCGTTCAGCAGCATCTGGTCTGGGCAGCCCAAGATGCCGCACTTGCCCGCATGGCGTCTGAGTCAGCCGGCCGGGCCGCGCACCGTGGCGCGGGCGAGTTCGAAATCGCCGCGGCCAAGCTGAACTGCAACCAAGCCGCGACTCGAGCGACCAAGGCCTGCCATCAGGCGCATGGGGCCATGGGCATGACGCAGGAGTACCCGCTGCATCACTACAGCCGTCGACTCTGGAGCTGGCGCACCGAGTACGGCGGCACCCGCGAGTGGTCGCGCTGGGTCGGCCAAGCGGCGGTAACGGCTGGCGCCGACGGGCTCTACCCACTGGTCACCGGAGGCTCCGCCTCCTCCTCCCGAAATTGATGCTGCTTAGGGGTCACCAGCACCCCTAAAGCACATCAATTTCGGTAGAGGGAGTTAGCGGCCGCCGGCTCGCATTCGTTCTTCCATGTCGGCAGGACGACCATACGGGGCGCTGCGTTCACGTTCGAGCGCATCGGTGCGGTCCATGTTCTGTGCGTCGGTGATCAGCCGCTTCATCATCGACACGGTGCCCGGTGAGTTGGCGGCGATCTGGCTGGCCATCTCGCCGACGGCAGCGTCGAGTTCATCGAGCGGCACCGAATGATTGGCGAGGCCGATAGCGGCGGCTTCGGCCCCGGAGATTCGCTTGGCCGTAAAGCTGAGCTCGCGGGCCTTGGCGACACCGACGCGTTCCGGAAGGCGGACTGACATGCCCCACACCGGCACCAGGCCCCATTGGCCGTGGGTGTCGCCGATTGATGCGTCGTCGGCGCACATGATCAGGTCGCATCCCAGGACGAGCTCAAGGGCGCCGGTGTAGCAGTGGCCATGCACCCGGGCGATCGTGGCCTGAGGAAGCGCTTCGAGCAGATCGATCGTCTCGGCTTGGTACGTCGCGGTCGGTGCCCGCTCCCCCGCCGCGATCGAGCCAAGGTCGTTGCCTGCGCAGAACGCTCGACCCGCTCCTTGCAACACGACCACTCGCACCGACTCGTCGTCGCGTATCGATTCGAGGTGGCCACGAAGCTCGACGAACGCCGCAGGGTTCATCGCATTGAGCTTGTCCGGTCGGTTGAGCGTGAGCGTCGCCACACCGTCGAGGTCGGAACGTAGAACCAAGCCGTCTTCCATGCTCGGACCCTAGGCCCGAGCCAGGTCAGAGAAGAAAGATGCCGAGGCGAATGCTGTAACCGGTCATGACGCTCCAGAACAGCACGGCGAAGGTCTTCTCCCCCGCCTTGCGATTGATCGTCGAACCCGTCCAGGTCCCTGCGATCATGAGCGGAATCGCCGCAGCCGCGATCAGGAGCGAGGTTCGACCAAGCAGATCCGCTTCCGCGAAGATCGCCGTCTTGGTCGCGTCGCCGGCAAAACTCGCGAGCGACGCTGCGCCCACGAAGTGCCGGCGGTCGAGGTCCAAATTGCGGATTGCGACGCCCTTGAGCGGGCCGCTCGTACCGGAGAAGCCGCTGGTCGCGCCCGACACGAATGCGAGCGACGGCGCGAAACCTCGCCGCACTGGGTTCCACTCGAATCGCTCGGCCGCAAGCGATACAGCGAACATCGTGATGACGCCGATCGTCACAGCCCACACCGGCGCATTGACGAGCAACGTGGACCCAACCGCAGCGCCGGCCATGATCAGCAACACGATCGGCGCGGCCTTGCGGAACGGCAGCGTCTCTCGATAGGCGACGATCTTGGCAACGTTGTTGCTTGCCAGCAGCAGCGCCGCAAGCGCAACACCCTCTTTCGTGCCCAAGAACAGCGCCAACGTGGGCACGAGCAGCAGCGAACCACCGAGCCCGGCCGAAGCCGAGACGGTGAAGGACGCGTAGACCGCGACGAGGACCCCGAGGATCGCAAGGATGTGCACGTGTTGGCGGTGAGTTAGGCGCCGATGATGCCCATGTCGAGTTCAGCGAGCATGTCGTTGAGTGCGGCCAGGTCGGTCTCGCGCAGCGACGAGTAGGCACCGAGCTGCTCGTCGATCTGGCCCGCGACTTTGTCATAAACGGTGAACGACTGAGTGGTCGGCGGCTTGTCGGCCGAACCGATCACCGGCGGCAGGCCAGCCATGCGTTCGAACAGTTTCTCGCGGTAGTTGAGCGTGTCTCCACGGCTGGTGAACTCGCGCTGCACCAGCTCGGACTCGATCGCATCGAGGCGTTCGACAAGCGACTCGCCGGCGGCGAGCACCTCGGCGTGCTGCTCGGTGTCGAGGCGATCCTTCCATCCTGCGACCTGCTTCTTCATCAGGCGGATGCCGTTAACGCATTCGACGAGCTCGCTGAGCTTGCCTTGGACCTGCAGCAGCAGATCGCGCTGCGCGGCGAGGTCTTCGACCGGCGTCTCGACCCGAGGGTCGCGCAGCAGCTGGAACGACTCGGTCATCGACGCATCGCCGGCTTCGAGCCGCACCTGATAGGTACCGGGCACGCACAGCGGGCCTTTGGGTCGGCCGTGGAAATCGGTGTCGACCATCTTGGGACCGGCTGGATGGCGCATCTCCCACTGGAAGACGTTCATGCCTTCGTGCGCGGTTGCGTATCGGCCGTCGCGGTCTTCTTCGGCTTCGGGCGTATCGCTCGTGAACGACTCGATCAGCTCGCCGTCAGCGTCAAGGAAGCTCAGCGTGATGGGTTCTGCTGGCTCGTCGCCTAGCCAGTACGTGACCCGCACGCCTCGGTCGAGGTCGGTACCACCGTCGATGACCCGCTTGCGCTGATAGCCGGTCTCGTCTTCTTCGAGATAGAACGTCGCGTTTTGCCCGATCGTGACGTGGTAGTTCTTGCCACCCTTGCTGCCCCAGAAATCAGCGAACAGGTCAGGCGGTGTGCGAACCGCATCGCGCGGGGTGAACAGGTGCGCCGATGCAGCCAGCAGATCGTCGTGGGCCTGGTGGAGTTGGGTGAGGTCGTCGAGGATCCAGAACGAACGCCCGTGGGTTGCCACGATCATGTCGGTGTCTTTGACGATGAGGTCATAGACCGGGGTCACCGGCAGATTGCACTGCAGCGACTGCCAGTTGGCGCCGTCATCGAACGACACCCACAGCCCAAGCTCGGTACCGACGTAGAGCAGACCGGGCTTGTTCGGGTCCTCGCGGACCACACGACAGAACTCGCCGTCGGGCAAGCCCGCATCGATGCGGGTCCATGACTCGCCGAAGTCGGTGGTCTTCCAGACGTAGGGCGCGTAGTCACCGTTCTTGTGGCGAGCGACGCTCATGTAGACCGTGCCGTCGTTATGCGGCGACTCGGCGAGCATCGTGATCTGGCTGAACTTCTCAAGCCCTTCGGGGGTGACCTCGGTCCAGGTGCCGCCGTCATCGGCGCTGACGTGGACCCGACCATCGTCGGAGC
>CALDGN010000252.1 GCA_937942965.1 uncultured Acidimicrobiales bacterium
AAGATGCTCCATCAGGCTCGGGTGCGGTGACATCGACGGGCCGGTGCCGCTGCCACTGATACCCCGCTCGGCCGCAGCGAACATGCGAGCCGCGGCGACCACATCGTCGGCGTCGACGCCGCAGCGGGCGGCGACGTAGTCAGGCGTGAATCGCTCGACCGCAAGCATGAGCGTCTCGAGGTGCCCGGGCTCGACCCACTGCTCGCAGAACTCTGCGTCATAGAGATCTTCGGAGAAGATGATGTTGAGGAAGCCGGCCAGCAGCGCCGGGTCTTCGCCCGGCTTCACCTGCAAGTGGATGTCGGCTTGGCTGGCCAACTCGGTGCGGCGCGGGTCGACCACGATGAGCTTCATACCCTCGGCCTTCCGGCGGCGCAGCGTGGCGAACGGGTCGGTGCCTTGCAGCCCGCCGAACGGAGCGAAGCTCGACACCATCGGGTTGTATCCAATGGCGAGCAGCACGTCGGCTTCGGTGAAGTTGCTCGGTCCGGCCTGCCACATACCCAAACGCATGTTGGCGGTCGCCTTCATCGGCTGATCGATCGTGACCGACGTGTAGTAGCTGATCGAGCCGATGGCCTTGTGGAACGCCATCGCGACCGGATGCGACGGCGCATTCTGATAGCCGCCGGTGCCCGTGTAGCTGGCGACGGCACGAGGACCATGGCGCTCGATGATGTCGGCCAACTTGACCGCGATCTCATCGAGCGCGGCGCTGCTGTCGACGACCTCGAACGTGCCGCCCTCGGTCCGACGCAACGCCTGTCGAAGCCGTGCCGGGTCCGTGAACTGCTCGGGCATCTTGCGCCCTTTGACGCACGTGTACCCATTGAAGATCGGATCCTCGTCGACGCCACTGACCTTGATCACGCGGCCGTCGGTGATCTCGACGTCGACCGGGCAGGCCGCGTGGCAGATCCGACAGAAAGAACGCTTCACTTCGGTTGCCATGGGCTGCTTCCTCCGCCTCAGCGAAAAGTGAGTGTCTGGCCGCGCATATGCGGCTCAGCACTCAAATTTCGTGGGATTAGTAGGGCATGGTCCCGCCGTCGACGGGGAACATCGTGCCGGTCATGTTCCGAGCGGCATCGCTGGCCAAGTACACGGCGACGGCCGCGACCTCTTCGACCGTGTTGAGTCGCTTGATCGATGACTCTTGGGCGAACGCATCGAGGAGCGCCTCGTAGCTCTCCATACCCATGGCCTCGGCGCTCGCCGGACCGGTGTCTCGGACGATGTCGGTCTCGATGAGTCCGGGAAGGATTGAGTTCACGGTGATACCGAGCGTGCCGACCTCGTGCGCCGCAGCCTTGACCAGACCGTTGACGGCATGCTTGGTCGCCGCATAGCCAGGGATACCCGGCTTGCCGAGCTTGCCTTCGACCGACGAGGTCACGATGACCCGGCCAGCTTCACGCGGAATCATGTGCTGAAGCGATCGACGCATGCCCCAGACCACGTGGTTCAGGTTCCAGTCGATCTCGAGGTTCCACTCTTCGTCACTCATCTGTGCGACGGGTGCGGTCATGTTCACACCGCCGCTGTTCAAGCAGCAGATGTCGAGTTGGCCGTAGGTCTCGATCGTGAAGTCGATCAAGCCTTCGACCGTCTCTTGCTTCGATGCGTCGCCGGCAAAGAAGGCAGCGTTGTCTCCGCCGTTCATTTCTGCGAGCGCGGCCGCACCCTTCTCTTCGCTGCGGCCGTTGACCACGACCTTGGCGCCTTCGGCCAGGAAGGCTTCGGCCATGCCTCGACCGATGCTGCGTGTGCCGCCCGTGATGCAGGCGACCTTTCCTTCTAGTTTCCCCATGATGCTGCGTCCTCCCCTAGTACGGCGCCGTGCCGCCGTCGATCGAAATCAATGATCCACTGATGCCGCCACCTGCTTCGCTGGCGAGCAGGACGCACAACTCGGCGACGTCCTCGACCTCGTTGAGGCGCTTGATGGCTGACTCGCTGGCGAACCAGTCGAGGAGCTCTTGGTAGGTCATGCCCATGGCCTCGGCCGCTGGTGGGCCTTCGGCCAGCATGACGTCGGTCTCGATCGCGCCGGGACAGACGGCGTTGACCGTGATACCGAGCGGCCCGACCTCTTGCGCAGCCGACTTCACCAAGCCGTTGATGGCGTGCTTGGCAGCGACGTAGATCGAGACGCCGGGCTTGCCCATCTTGCCTTCGACCGAGGAGCAGCAGATGATGCGGCCGCCGTTCTGCGGGATCATGTGTTTGAGTGCGGTCTGCATCGACCAGAAGGTGTGCCAGAAGTTCCACTGCATGCTGTCTTGCAGCGCCCAGTCTTCGAGGTCGGCGACCGGAGCGTGTCCGGTGGCGCCTCCGGCGTTGGCGAACAAGATGTCGATCTGGCCGTAGCGGTCGACGGTGCCGTTGACGATCGACTCGCAGCCTTCGCGGGTCTTCACATCGGCGGGAATGAAGTGGAGGGCGTCGCCGGCACCGATCTCTTCGATCGCCTGCTGACCCTTTTCTTCGCTCCGACCGTTGATCACCACCTGCGCCCCCTCGCGCAGATAGGCCTCGGCGGTGGCCCGTCCGATTCCTCGGGTGCCGCCCGTGATGCAGGCGACCTTCCCTTCGAGCATGCCCATAGTTCCCCCTGTCGATTCACTGAGCCGCTTCAGGAACGGGTCAGTGGGCAAATACTAACCGCGCGATCAATTCCGGTTCCCAGTCGCCCTCCACGTAGGGTCGCGACATGGATGCATCGATCGGGGAACTGCTCAGCCTTGAGGGTCGCACTGCGCTCGTGACCGGTGCGGCGACCGGGATCGGCGAAGGCATCGCGACGATGCTCGCCCAGGCGGGCGCCGCGGTGACGATCGCCGACATTGATGACGAAGGCGCAGCTCGGGTCGCTGAGGCGATCGGTGGCCAAGCGGTGCATCTCGACGTCACCGATAGCGAGATGTGTGCCGAGGTCATCGGCGGCATCGACGGCTTGGATCTGCTGGTCAACAACGCCGGGACGTATCACGAGGCTGGCAGCATCCTGGATCAGCCGGTCGACTCGTGGCAGCGCTCGATCGACATCAACCTGGCTGGCCTCTTCAACTGCTCGAAGCCGGCGGCCACGTCGATGGTCGAAGCAGGCCGTGCGGGAACGATCGTGAACATCGCGTCGGTCGACGGCACCTTGCCCTGCCTCGGCACCAGCTACGACTCGGCCAAAGCCGGCGCGATCCAGTTCACCCGCAGCCTGGCCCTCGACCTGGCACCGCACAGCATCCGCGTCAACAGCGTCAGCCCGGGCCACGTGCCCGTTCCAACACTGGCGAAGATGCGCACCGGCGAGATCGAGCCGCTGTGGCCACAAGACCCATCGACCAGCGGGCTGATGGGCCCGATGATGAAGCAGCGCTCATCGAACATCCCGCTCGGCCGCTCAGCCGAAGTACGAGAGATCGCCCAAGCGGTCCTCTACCTCTCGAGCGAGGCGTCGTCGTATGTGATTGGTCAGAACCTGAACATCGACGGCGGCTGGTTGCTCGTCTGATGAGCACGCACGACCACTCAGCGATCCAAGACCACCATGACATCGTGCAGCTCACCCACGACTACTGCTGGGCGCTCGACACCAGCGACTGGGAGACACTCCGCTCGGTCTTCACCAGCGATGTCGTCGCCGACCTCGGCGCAGGCGGCCAGAACGGCATCGACGAAGTCATCGAGCGCGTGTCGACCGCGCTTGGCCGCTTCGACGTCACCCAGCATCTCGTCGGTTCACATCAGGTCAGGATCGACGGCGACACAGCGACGTGCCGTTGCTATCTCCAGGCCCAGCACGTTCGCCCGAGCGGCGACAAGCTGATGGTCGGCGCCCGCTACGAAGACGAGTGCGTCCGCACCTCCGACGGATGGCGCATCGCCAAGCGAGCGATCATCCCCATGTGGACCGAAGGCGAAGGCGGCATCGCCAAGTAGCTCCGCACGAGCCTTTGGTCCCCCACGCGCACGAACCCCGGCCTTGCCTGCTATCTGCAGGGGCAAGACCGGGGCTGAGCGGGTCAGCTACTCAGGAGTGCACACGAGATCGACATACGCGTTTCGCTCACGGGAGCGCACGGTCCATTCGGCACCAGGATCATCAACCCGGAACTCAAGGACTCCATCATGGGCAACGTTGGCGGCCCAACGCCCGTCCTTACGAACGTGATACCGGTCGTCCTCCCCGTTGAACGCCGACCACGCCAAGGCGCCGGCCGTCATCGTGCATTCTGGAACACTGCCATCGCTAACACATGAGATG
>CALDGN010000253.1 GCA_937942965.1 uncultured Acidimicrobiales bacterium
CCGCACAACGTCAGACGCAGATAGAGGTGCGCACCACGTGTGAGCACTGCGATGCGATGACGAGCCGGTGACCTGGCGAGGCCTCAAACGACCATTTCGATGTCCTGTCGGTACGGTCACAGACACATCACCTCTCGGCACACCCGCCGACATCGCTTCGCACGGCGACCTCCGACCTAAGGACTCGCCGACATGCACACCAGGCCAGGCTTCACCTTCGTACCCCGAAACTCCCGTTGTTTCGCCCGGCACCGCGTGGTGGTCGCATCATGTTGAGCTTCGCATGGCGATGGTCCAAGGTCGGCGACAAGGTGCTGATCCACGATCGCCACGACATCGAACGTGAGCTGCTTCCGGGCGTCGTCGCCTATGCCACTCGAGCCAAGCGTGTCACCACGATCGGCGTCCGCCTCATGGACAACGGCGTCGAGAAGATGATTTGGCCGACACCGCTGTTCGTCCACCCCGACCCGCTCGACCCCAACGAAGTCGGTTGCTGGATCTGCGAAGAGAACGACGCTCGCACATCGTCCCATCCCCAATCAGAGAAGAGCGCATCATGAGTCAATGGGAATACCGCCTGCTTTCGCTGGCCTCGTTCGAGGCGCCAACAACGTCGCCCGAGGGTTCGAAGGCTGTCGCCTTGCTCAATGAGGAAGGCAAGCAGCGGTGGGAGGCCGTCGGCCTGACCGCGCTCGATGGCGGCGCATGCGCCGTCCTGATGAAGCGGCCCGTCGTGGGCGGTCGAGTCGCCGGCGGCCGCATCTAATTGCGTCAGGAGCCGCGGGCCGCATCGGCTAGGCTTGTTGCTGGTGTTTGTAAAGATCTGTGGTGTGACTAATGAGGCTGATGCGCTTCTGTGCGTCGCCATGGGCGCGGACGCGATCGGCTTTAACTTCGTCAACGGTTCGGTCCGCCAGATCGCACCACAACGTGCCGGTGACATCGCCAAGCGCCTCCCGCCCGAGGTGCTGACCGTTGGCATCTTCCGCAATCACGCACCCAAGACTGTCGTCGACATCGTCAATCGCCAAGGGCTCGGCGCAGCCCAGCTGCACGGCAACGAGAGCACCGAAGACACCCAGTGGGTGGCCGAGCGTGTGCCTCGCACCATGAAGTGCTTCGTGGCTGGCAGCGACAATGCACGCCGTGCCCGTGACTGGGGCACCAACCCGATCCTGATCGATGCGCCGAAGCCCGGCAGCGGCGAGTCCTACGACTACCGGCTCGCACTCGACGTGCCGAGCGGACTTGCGGTCGTTCTGGCCGGCGGTCTGAACCCCGACAACGTCGAAGCAGCGATCCTCGCGGCTCGGCCGTGGGGCGTTGACCTCGCGTCTGGCGTCGAGAGCGCTCCTGGCGTCAAGGACCCCAAGCTGGTCGCAGAATTTGTGCGCATTGCGAAAGGTGTCACCCTCCCGGACTCGGAGCCTCGCAACGAAGGGCCGTACGATTGGGATGCCGACGCAGCGCTCTAGCCTCTGCTGTTCGACCTCGCACTCGATTCCCCTTCCGTAGGGGCCCACTTCAAGGGGACACTCACCCATGACGATGACCGATCCGGGTCCAACCGGGCGATTTGGAGAGTTCGGTGGGCGTTTCGTCCCCGAGACCCTCGTGCCAGCCTGCATCGAACTCGAAGAGGCGTTCTACGAGGCCTGGGCTGATCCGACGTTCCGCGCAGAACTCGACACGCTCTTGAAGGACTACGCCGGTCGTCCGTCGGCGTTGACCGATTGTCCTCGACTGAGCGAAGAACTCGGCTTCACGCTGGTGCTCAAGCGCGAGGACCTGAACCACACGGGCTCACACAAGATCAACAACGTGCTCGGCCAGGCCCTGCTCGCTAAGCGCATGGGCAAGACCCGTCTGGTCGCCGAGACCGGCGCCGGTCAGCATGGCGTTGCAACAGCAACTGCCGCAGCGCTGCTGGGCATGGAATGCCTGGTGTACATGGGCGAAGTCGACATGAAGCGCCAGGAACTCAACGTGTTCCGCATGAAGCTCCTAGGCGCCGAAGTGACCCCCGCAATGTCGGGCAGCCGCACGCTCAAAGACGCCGTCAACGAGGCCATGCGCGACTGGGTCGCGACCGTCGAAGAATCGCACTACTGCCTTGGTTCTGTGATGGGGCCGCACCCGTATCCGTACATGGTGCGCGAGTTCCACCGGGTCATTGGTTCCGAAGCCCGTGAGCAGATCAACGAACGCCACGGCCGCGACCCCGATGTCGTCACCGCATGCGTCGGCGGCGGCTCGAACGCTGCCGGCATCTTCAGTGGCTTCGTCGACACCGACGCTGAGCTGGTCGGCGTTGAGCCTGCCGGTGGCGCAGCGGTCGGCGACGGCATCCCAGGCGTTGTCCACGGCATGCTCAGCTACCTCAAGCAGGACGAGTGGGGCCAAGTCCTCGAAGCCGAGTCGATCTCAGCTGGCCTCGACTACCCGGGCGTCGGTCCCGAACACTCACATCTCGCCCACATCGGACGGGCCCGCTACGAGCAGGTCACTGACGCCGAAGTCATCGAAGCGTTCAAGCTGCTTCCTCGTACCGAGGGCATCATCCCTGCGCTGGAATGCGCCCACGCACTCGCATGGCTGTCACGCGATCGCGAAGCCCTCGCCGGCAAGCTCGTCTTGATGAACCTGTCCGGCCGTGGCGACAAAGACGTCAACCAGATGATGGAGATCCTGGAGCTGTGAGCACAACGGCGAGCACCCACACCCCAGGCCGTCTCGAGGCAACGCTGCGCGCCCAACGAGACGCCGGCAAGAAGTGCCTGGTGCCCTACATCACGGGCGGTCTTGGCGACGACTGGCTGGCCTCGCTGGCCGCGGTCATTGACGGCGGAGCCGACGCCTGCGAAATCGGCATTCCGTTCAGCGATCCCGTGATGGATGGCCCGATTATTCAGCAGGCAAACGACATCGCGCTCGAGGCGGGCGTGACGCCTGAATCGATCGCTGCTGATCTACGCGGCTTCGAATCGCCGATCCCGCTGGCGTTCATGACCTACTACAACATCGCGTATCGGATGGGCCACGAGCGGTTCGCCAAGATGCTCAACGACTGCGGCGTCAGCGGCACGATCCTGCCGGATATCCCTATGGACGAGAGCGACGATTGGATCTCGGTCGCCGATGACAACGGGGTCGAGAACATTCTGTTCGCAGCGCCGACGTCGCCTGACGATCGTCTCGCTCGGACCGGCGTGCGTGCCCGTGGCTTCGTGTATGCCGTTGGCCTGCTCGGTATCACTGGTGAGCGGAAGACGCTGGCCGAGAGCGCCATCAAGATCGCCGCTCGCACCAAGGACCACACCGACCTGCCGGTACTGGTCGGCGTAGGTATCGGAAGCCCTGAGCAGGCCGTAGAGGCGTGCTCACAGGCCGACGGCGTCATCATTGGCAGCACCGTCGTGCGTCGCCTGGTCGAAGGCCAGGGCGCTGGTGCTGTGCGAGACCTGATCGCCAGCTATCGAGAAGCACTCGATACGGCGTTCCCAGGTTCGAGCTAGCGCCGTCGCGGCGGGCGGGCACCTTCGCCGTCGACATCGAAGAAGAATCGCGCTGCGGCTTTCTGCATGATCGTGGACCAGCTCGGATAGGCGCGCACGGTCTGCGCAAGACGTCCGACGTAGGCGTTCGACCGCATGAGCAGCGCGCACTCGTTGATGAGTTCGCCAGCGCGGCCGCCCACGATCGTCGCGCCGACGAGCTTGCCGCCGATCTTGTGCTTGGTGAGCAGTCCCGGCTTGGCGATAAGACGCACGAACCCTTCGGGCGCGTCAGCAGCGAGTGCACGGTCGTTGATGTGCATCGGTGCTTCGGCGACGAGGGCATTGTCCGGAGCGTCTGCTTCGACAATGCCGATCGATGCGACCTCGGGCGTGGTGAACACGACCTGGGGCACCCGTTCGGCGACATACGCGTAGCGGCGGCCCGCACGGAGCGCCGTCCAGGCCGCAATGCGCCCCATTTCGTCGGCTGCGTGGCTGAGCATGTGCTTGCCATTGGCGTCGCCCACGGCGAAGACCCCGTCGACGTTCGTGCGCAGGTACTTGTCCGTGACGATGAAGCCCCGTTCGTTGAGCTCGACGCCCGCGACGTCGAGGCCCATACCGGTGGTGTTCGGCCGGCGCCCGGCCGCGACGAGGAGCTGTTCTGCCTCGACCGTGCGGTCGCCAAGCGTGACAGTGAAGCGGCCATCTGCATAGGTGACCCGCTCGCTGCGGGCATTGGTGATCACGTCGACACCGAGCGATCGGAGCCCTTCAGCGACGAGGGCTCCCGCGTCGGGTTCGAACCGCTGCAGGATCTGTGAGCCGTATTCGAGCAGCGTGACGTCGGTTCCGAAACGCTGCATGGCTTCGCCGAGTTCGCAGCCGATCGGGCCGCCACCGAGCACGATCATGCTGGCAGGAAGTGTCGTCTGCTCGAAGAACGACTCGTTCGTCAGAAACGAAACGTCGGCGAGGCCCTCGATCGGGGGAGCAGCGGGTCGTGAACCCGTGGCGATCACCACGTTGGCTCCGGTGATGCGCCGGATCGTGCCGTCATGCAGGGCTACTTCGATCGTCTTCGGGCCGACGAAGGTTCCCCGACCGGCGAGCACGTGGATGCCTTCGGTCGTGAGCGTCTCTGCGTCTTCGGTAGCGCCGATGCGCTGCGTGACGCTGCGCACCCGCTCAAGGCCCTGAGCGAACGTTGAGCCGTCCCTTGAGGCTTCGATCAGCGTCTTCGACGGCACACAGCCGGTCCAGGTGCAGTCGCCGCCGAGCGGCGCGTCAGAGATCAGGGCAGCCGAGGCGCCCTCCCAGTTTGCGGCTCGGGCGGCTCCGAGGCCACCAGCGCCGCCGCCGAGAACAAGTAGATCTACGTCGGTCATCTGGCCCTCAGTGAATCATCCGGGCGAGAAACCAGGCGAAGCTGAAGAGACAGAGCCCTTGGATGAAGTGGCGGATGTCGCGTTCACACTGCCAGCTGTACCCGACCGCGAACAGCCAGATCGGGCCCATGATGGCCCACTGGATACCGACGATCCTGTCCGTCTTGGGCAGGACGATGTCGAGGAAGAGCTCGAACCAGTCGACGGCGATGATTGGCTCAGGCACTCGTTCGAAACCCGGTCGGGCGTCGCGCCATTCCCCGTGAAACGGGCGAGTTACGCGTCGGCCGTTGCGGCGTCTTCGGGCGGACCGTTGACGGCGAGTTCCTGGGCGAGCGCCCGGATGCGATCCATCGAATCGGCACTCGGTGCCTGTTGATGTTCACGCAGCGAGCTTTGGATACGGGTGTAGAGCTCGGCTTC
Organism: uncultured Acidimicrobiales bacterium; assembly: GCA_937942965.1. Taxonomy (GTDB): domain Bacteria; phylum Actinomycetota; class Acidimicrobiia; order Acidimicrobiales; family UBA10347; genus UBA10347. The sequence continues at coordinate 5,312 of CALDGN010000253.1, forward strand.
GAGGCCGCAGTCTTTGCACGCTTCGAGATGCGCGAGGACCTTGGGGACCTCGGACGGATCGAGTTCGTTGTCGAGGTACTGCTGCATGACGGCTTCGACCTGGCTACAGGACATGCCGGGATTTCGGCGGAAGAGACGGTTAAGAAGGCTCACGAGTGGCTCCCATCGAGTTCCGCATCAACCGTGAGGTCATTGCGGATGAGCTTGCGGCCGCGGTGCAGACGGCTCATGACGGTGCCGACGGGGATGTCGAGCACAGCTGCAGCTTCGTTGTAGGACAATCCATTGATGTCGACGAGGTGGATGGCCTCGCGGAACTGCGGTGGCAGCGAACGGAGCGATTGCTCGATCGCTGCATCGAAGGTGAGATCCATCACGGCGGACTCTGGCGTTTGGGCGTCAGAGTCGGTGTTGGCAACGATGGCCAAGGTGACGTCGGGGTCACGCATCAGCTCGGGCCGCTTGCGGCGGACCCGGTTGATCTGCGCGTTCCGCATGATCGTGAGCAGCCATGCACGCGGGTACCGACCATCGAAACGCTCGATGGACTTGTAGGCACGCATGAGCGTGTCCTGAACCAAGTCATCGGCGTCGGTCGGATTTCCGGTGATCGAGCGAGCCACTCGCATCAGAACCTCGAGTTCGGGCAGTACGTACTTGTTGAACCCGGCTTCTTGGTCGTTTGATTCCCGACGTCTTCGAGATGCCACGGCGACACGGTACTCCATGGCCTCGCGAAGCCGGGAGCGCCAGAGCGGCCGATTCGGCCTTGTGGTCGTCTGACCACACCTTCGAGCGAAAACGTTGGAAATGCTTGACTTGGGTTGTGCCATCGACTCTTCTCATGTCGCCGGTTCGAACCCCCCTGGATCGAACTGTCGCCCCGAAGGAGTAACCACCATGAATAAGTCCGAACTCGTTGAGAAGATCGCTGAAAACACCGGAATGACGAAGTCCGACATCGACACCGCCCTGGGCGGTCTGTTCGAGGTCGTGTCTAGCCACGTCGCTCGCTCTGACGAGAAGATCACCATCCCAGGTTGGATCTCGTTTGAGCAGGTAACCCGCGCCGCACGCATGGGTCGCAACCCACGCACCGGCGAGGAAATCCAGATCCCTGCAAGCAAGGGTGTCAAGGTTTCGGCAGGCAAGAAGCTCAAGGACGCCGCTAAGAACGGCTGATTCTTGCGGTTTCGGCCGTGTAATTGAATACGTGTCAATGGGTCGACTTCGGTCGGCCCATTGGTCGTTTTGCGCCCGGTTTGGTGAGGCCGCGTTGGGCCTCACCGACCTGCGAACATAGAGGGATGGACCTTCCTGCACCGAGCGACGTCATCCCGCACCGTGACCCCTTCCTCTTCCTTGACGAGGTCACTGCGCTTGAGCCGAATACGTCGGCCAGCGGCTACTGGGTTCCGGGCGAGGATCTCGCGTTTTTCGCCGGTCATTTCCCCGGTCGACCGACGCTTCCTGGCGTGTTGATCGCGGAGTCGATCGCGCAACTGGGCGCGTATGCAGTGCTCCACGGCGGGTCGTTTGCGGGGAAAATTCCGATGTTTGGCGGACTCGACAAGGCAAAATTTCGTCGCCAGGTCGTGCCCGGAGAGCGCCTCGACCTCGAAATCGAGGTCACTCGGATCGGTTCTCGGGCCGGAAAAGCCAAAGGAACTGCCTCGGTCGGCGGCGAGTTGGCGTGCTCGTGCGAGCTCATGTTCGTCGCCGTCTGACGCTGGCCGCTGCCGCCGATAGAGCGAGCGGCGCCCTGCCTAACGTGCTCGAGATTTCGGCCGTGCGTTCGATTTGGCGGCCGGCTTGATCTTGGGACAGATGAACGGGTAGTGCGTTTCCTTGATGATCGGCGTGATGCCGAAGAAGTCGTTCAGCACGGACTCGGCGGTGCAGAACGCTCCCTCGACCCAGGCCTGATCATTCGAGTACGCCGAGCCCACGATGAAGATCGGGGCATCGTTGCCGTCGATCAGTTGCGCTGGTTTACGCACGTTCTGCTGCACATCGGCGAGATCGGTGTGCGAGCTATAGGCGTGGTAGCCGGCATTGAACGGCGGCAGCGACCAGTCCATGTACTTGGTCTCGAGGGGCTCCGGAACCTGCTTGTAGTCCGCTGATGGCCCGAAATGGAGCTTCGCGAGCTGGGTCCGCAGCATCTTGACCATCACCTCGGTGGCGTCCCGCGGCCCAACGAGCGTCTGCAGGTCATCGGAACGGGCGACCGTTCGCTCCGCGTTTGGGCCGAGTTCGAGGGCGCTCCAGAACTTGGTGTACCGCTCGTCGTCGTAGCTCGCCAAGATGCCGTAAACGGGCTTCGCGGCTTGGTCGAGCGCGTTGTTACCGAAGTACACGACCTGGCGAATCGGCATGTCGGTCACGCTTGGGCCGATGGTCGCACGATTGCTAGCTGCGAGTAGCTGTTCGGTCTCGGTCACCGTCAGGCGAGCCTTGGTGGCCGACTCAACGGCACTGATCATCGCGACCGAATCGTCGAACGGATGGTCGAGGAGGACCGGCCTCGTTGCTCTACTGATCGCCTTGAGGTAGGCGGGGGAGAAGCCCTCACATTCGAGTGCCTCAACGACGTCGAGGGTGATTTCCCAGCCTTGGATCTTGGCGGGATACGGAGGTGGCTGTTGCTTCTTGTCTTCGAGCCACCAGGGGTGATCGAAGAACATCCCGATCTTGTACGACGGCTGTTCGATAAGTGATTGCAGTCGCAGCTGGACCTTGGGATCGTTCAACACGTCGGTGCCGCGATGGCGTTGGTAGCGCGTGGCTTGGGCCACCAGTTCGAGCGAGTGTTTCGGCATGGCGAGCCAGGCGGCATCGGTCTGCTTCGGGCGCGACCCGCGGTTCGGGTTGTCTCGGCTCGCGGTCGTGAAGGTGACCTTTCGTCCTTCGGACAGCACCGAGTGAAGGCGGGTGTCCGGCAGGTAGCGGAACTTGACCTTCTTCTGGCGGGCCAGTTTGACGATCGCATCGAACAGGGCCGTGAACAGCTCGGAGTAGCCCTTGGTGAGGGTCTTGTAGACCGTGCCGGGCGTGAACTCGTCGTTGATGTTGAACGAGGCCGCGGAGTTCTGATTGATGACGTTTGACCCGTATCCGTTGCCGTCGGCGACGTAGTTGTACCCCTCGCTACCGAGCTGGTCGAACATGAGGTTCCAGTAGCCGATGTCTTTGAGCTTGTCGCCCTTTTGGAACACCGACGAGTCAGGCAGGTCGACGTCGATCGTGCCGTTCTGATAGAGGTCGCACCACTCGCGCCGGGTCAACTCGTGGTCGACGGCCAGGGCTTGCAGGGTCCCGAAGCCAGCGTCGGGCGACGCCGTCTCGCCGTAGTCCCGCGTGTTGTACGGAGCGGGCGTAGACGACGTGATCTCGCTGAGGTAGAAGTTCTGGGCTCGCAGCGAATACAGGGGATCGTTCGAGACGTTGAACGGCACCGAGTAGCGATCAAGGTCAAGTTGGTCGATGACGGTCGTGACGACCCGGTGTCCGGGTCCCTTGGGCGCTCCGTCCCAGTGCGAGTAGCGCATGCCGCCCAGCTCGAGATAGGACTGGCTCTTGTCGTCCTCGAAGTGCCAGGTCGCGACGCGTGCGCCGGGCTCTCGGCTGCCCGGGTGCCGACTCGAGAAGTCGTAGCGACCCCAGTCGTACAGCTCGAGCGTGTCGCCCTTGCCGAGCAGCTTCTTCTGGTCTTGTTCTCTGGCTGCTTCGCCATTGAGAAGCCGCCAGGCCGTGTACAGCCCTGCTGCACCGGCACCAAAAATCGAATAGGTCTTCATCGACCCCTACCTTCCCGCTAAGTCCCACCTTGGCGCTTATCGGTCTAGCACAGATTCTGAAAGTTGGGACCTGGACGCCGTTGTGTCAGGCGTCTCATCGCTGCCCGCCCCTGTGTTGCTCAGTGGGATTAGCTGAGGATGCGGACCACGGCGTCGGCGAGGACTTCGGCGCCGAGCACGATGTCGTCGTGATGGCTGTCTTCGGCGAAGTCGTGACTGATGCCGTCGATGCTCGGGATGAACAGCATGCCGGTCGGCAGGTGCGGGGCCAGGACCTGGGCGTCGTGACCCGCCGCTGACGGCATGCGGGTCCAGTCACCCGGAGCGATCGCCTCGGCCGCAGCGGCCACGTGGTCGACGATCGCCGTGTCCATCGGGGCCGGTTGCACGGCCGCTCGACGGCCAATCACGGTGATGTGCACGCCGTCGTTTCGGTGCGTTTCGGCGACGAGTTGATCGACGACAGCCTCGAAGCGCTCGAGTACGGCGTCGTCGGCATCGCGGAACTGCAAGGTGATGCGCGCGTTGCCAGGAACGATGCTCTGTGCTCCGGGAGAGACCGCAACCTCGCCGATGGTCCAGACAGAACGCTCGGCGGCCGCGGCTCGCAGCCGATCGTCGAGCGTGGCGCAGAAGTGGAACATCGCCATGGCCGCGTCTTTGCGGAGCGCCATCGGCGTGGTGCCGGCGTGGTTCTGCTGACCGCTGAACTCGATCTGCATCGCTCGAATGCCGACGATGTCGGTGATCACACCGATGCGAAGGCCTTGGTGCTCGAGGTGCGGTCCCTGCTCGATGTGGGACTCGAGTGCCGCGACGTGACGGGCCGGGTCGAGCTGTATCCGATCACGATCGGCCCAACCGAGCCGCTCGACTACTTGCGCGACGGTCTCGCCCGCAGCGTTCGATGACTGCCAGTCGTCGTCGCTCAGCGTGTCGACGAATGAGCGGCTGCCGAGGAAGTTGCCATAGGTGCCTT
>CALDGN010000254.1 GCA_937942965.1 uncultured Acidimicrobiales bacterium
AGCCGAGCCCGCTTGCTCGCGGGCCGGGCAACCCAAGCCAGCATCGCCGCCGGACTCGGCCGAGTCGCCTTCCGCGACGGTCTCACCCTGGCTCCGGAACTCGGCCTCGATGGCGACCCTGAGCGATCCTTACTCGCCCGACTCGGCCAAACCGTCCGCGCCTCGTCGGTTGCGATCACCCTGGGCCCGAAGCGCCACAACCGCAAGCCCGTCATCCAACTGATGCGTGACGGCGCGACCGTCGCCTACGCCAAGGTCGCGTGCGACGACGTGACGCAACAACTCGTCGCTTCTGAGGCTCCGTGGTTCGGCCGCAGCGGCGACGCAAGCGGGGCGCTCGCAATCCCTGCATTGCTCGACGTCTTCGACTGGAACGGCAAGACCGTTGCGGTGATGGCGGCCGCCGGGGTCGTCGAGCACAACCCCGACGCGCTCGACCGGCAACGCATCGCGTCGCTCACCCGCGACATTGCTCGGCTGGGTGATCGCCGGACCCGGGCTGTCCCGGACCTCGTCGAGGAACGGTTCAGCGATGCTTCGCCAAGCCTGCAGGCAACCGCAACCGCCGTCGCCGAACGGTTCAAGAACGACTACCTCGAAGTCGGCGCGTGGCACGGCGATCTGACGCCGTGGAACACGATCAGCGAGAACAAGCGCACCTGGGTGCTCGATTGGGAGTTCGCCGACGACCCTGTGCCGGTCGGCGCCGACGCGTTCCATCACCAGGTCATGGTCGCAACCCACCTTCGGGGTCGGTCGAATACCGACGCGTTGCGCGAGACCGAACGTTCCGCAGCAGAGACCTTGGTCGAGGTCGGAAGCATCTCGTCGGCTCCATCGGCGTGGGCCGTCTACCTACTCGAGCTCGCCTGGCGCGATGAGCGACTCCGGGCCGCTGGCGTGACGCCAACCGGTCTCGGCGACGCCGCGCACGAAGCGCTCACCGAATCGCTTTCCGCACCCGCTCCGCTCGCCGCGGCAGATGCCGTCGCCGGAGCCAGCGAACAGCCGACAACCGGCCGGACAGTGAGCGAGACCGACTCAGCCCGCGGCGGACTGCTGAACGGTGCCGCGTCGATCCTCGGCACGGGCCTGGCGTTCCTGATGACCTTCGTGATCGCGAACCACTATGGAGCTTCGCTCACGGGTGTGTTCTTCGGAGCGGTCTCGGCCTTCATCATCGTGGCCACGGCAATGAAACTCGGCGCCGAAACCGCGCTGGTGTTGTTCATCTCCCGGCTGGACTCCGAGGGACGCCTCGGCAATGCGCGTCAAGCGCTCAGGATCGCGCTCGGTCCCGTACTCATCGGAAGCGTGCTCGCGGGGATCGCCATCTGGTTCGGCTCGAACGCACTCGCGGACCTGTTCACCGACGACATCTACGTCGACCAGTTCAGTTCGGTGCTTCGGGTCTTCGCCCTCTTCGTGCCCGCGTGGGCGCTCTCGCTCTGTCTTCTTGGCGCCACCCGTGGCGCGGGCACCATGGCGCCGACCGCCTACGGGCTGCAGGTCGTGCAGCCCGTCGCCCAGTTCGGACTCACCGCAGCCGCCGTCGCGGCTGACGCATCCTTGACCACCCTGGCATGGGGTTGGGCGGCCCCGATCGGCTTGACGATGTTCGGCGCGCTGGGCGCGACCCTTCGCCTGCTTCCCGGCGGCGCCAATCATGCCGGCACGCAGCCAGCGGTGAGCCGACGCGAGTTCTGGGACTATGCGGTGCCTCGCGGCATTGCCGGGTCGCTCCAGATGGCGCTCGAGCGAGTCGGCGTACTGCTCGTCGGTGCATTGTCGACCGCAGCGATCGCGGGCCAGTGGGCGGCAATCAGTCGACTCGTCGGGCTCGCCCAGCGCGTCTTCCACGCCATCGGCCAAGCACTCAACCCGCGCATCAGTGCGCTGGCCGCGGCCAAGGACTGGAGCAGCGTGTCGAGCGCCGTCGACCGGTTGACCCAGTGGACGATGCTCATTCTCACGCCCGCATTGCTTGCGTTGGCGACCTTCCCTGAGGCGGCGCTCGGTCTCTTTGGCGATGACTTCGAAAGCGGCGCATCCGCACTTCGCATCGCCGCCCTGGTCGTCCTCGGTGCATCGCTGCTCGCCCACGCCGACAACGTGCTGCTCATGAGCGGCGAAAGCCGTTTGGCCATGCGCAACACAGGCGCCGCGCTCGTCGTCGCCGTCATCGGCTACCTGGTCCTTGTCCCGCTGTGGGCTGACGTCGGCGCAGCGCTGGCCTTCGCTGCCGGCGTTTTCGTCTACCGACTTGCGTCAACCGCCCAGATCCGTCGCCGTCACGTGCAACCGTTCGGGCGACAAAGCGTCACCGCGACCGTTGTCGCCGCCCTTTGTTTCGCGCCGCCACTGTTGATCGCTCGCGTGCTCCAAGGCGACAACCTGGTCACCGCGATTGCAGCCGGCCTGATCGGGCTGGTGCTCTACGCCCCGGCGTTGCTCGGACTACGCCGCAGCGGACGAATCGAGTTGGCGCTCCGCTGACGCTCGCTTCGGCTCCAACAACCCGCCGACGTCGAGCAGACCAACCGCGGCCGCGACCATGATGATCGCGAGCTGCTGCGGGGTGTGCCCATAGAACGGCGCTTGGGCCAAGCTCACGAAGATCACGACGTGACACCAGAGGCCGACGTTGGTCCGGTAGCGACGGGTGGACCAGAACATGCCGGCGATGAACGCGAAGTACGCAAGCGCACCGCCCGCCCCGTGACTGAACAGCACAATCCAGAGCTGGCCGTGCGTGCCGGCAGGCGGCAGTCCTTCACGAACTTCGCGAGGGCCGCCGAAACCGATGATCGGCGAGTTCGGCAGCTCGCTCAGCGTTGCTTCGTAGAGCTCAAATCGGTCTTCGGTGGCGTTCGGGTTCTGAAGATCGGACTGGATCGTGTTGCTCAACGGTGTGGCCGTCAGCGCGATCGTGGCGATCAGGCCAACGCCCATGAGCTGCAAAACGACCCGGCTGTCACCGCGGCCGGCAGCACGCAGCGCCGCGTAACCAGCACCGGCCGCGATGCTGATCCACAGTCCCTGGTTGAGCGAAAGCATGATCGGCACGACGGATGCGACGAGTGCGACACGGGCGATCTTGCGGGAGAGTCCGAACCCCGTGAGGGCGTCGTGGACGGCGAACGGGAACAGCAAGCCCATCGCCGCGCCCCAACCGTTCGTATAAGTGAACGGGGCCTTGGGTCGTGTCACCTCGAAGCGACCGAGGAACCGTTCGATGTCGGCGAAGCTCGGGTTCACCACGTCTCGCACGAAGCTGTTTGCCTGGAAGCCACCGGGCAGCACGTAGGCCAGCGGGGAGCGGAACGAGAAGTCGCCCAGGAGCAAGCCCAGGTAGCCGCCGACCACGCTGGCGATAAAGAGCGCTGTCACCGAGCCGAAGACGACCCGTGCTGGCGTGCGGTCTCGGTGCGTGAGCACGTAGGGCACGATGAGTCCGACCGAGACGTACTGGGAGAACCGGATGACCCAGCTGTAGACGTCTTGTTGCTCTTCGAGCATGAATCCGCTGGCGGCGACGAACAGCAGGAACACGACCCAGGCCATCGCGAATCGCGGGATCGCAACGGACTGGCTCTGCAGAAGCGAGCCGATCATGAGGAGGCCAAAGGCTGGCCAGATCAGTTCGCTCAATCCCATCGCCCACCACAGTGGGAACAGCCCGATGAGCGCGGGCGTGAGCATGCCGCGCTGACGGAACATCGTTGGGATCATGACGGGGTGCGTGCTTAGGCCGTGATCGTGGTGAGCACGACGGAGCCGAGCAGGCGAGCGTCGGTGCGCTGGAGCAAGTCAGTGACCTTCTGGAGCTCTTGGCGCTCGTCGTCATCGACAACGACCATCACGCCATCGGCGGCCCAGGTGGCCAGCAGCGAGGCTTCGCGTCCGACAACGTTCGGGGCGTGGATGACGACCGTGTCGTACATGCGGCGAGCTCGGTTGAGGAATCGCGTCATGCCGACCATCTGAAGCACGCCGATCGGGTCACCGGCGTGTTCGCCAGCGGTGATGACGTGCATGTTGCCGACCCGCTGAACGATGTCCTCAGGGTCTGCTCCGCTGACCAGTGCATCGAGGAGGCCAGGGCCCTCTGCGAGGCCGAACTGGTTTGCGATCATGCGCTTGTCGAAGTCGGCGCTGACGAGCAGAACCCGTGCTCCGGATTCGGCCTTGTTCCAAGCGAACCAGGTGCCGATCTGGCTTGCGGCGGTTCCTTCGTCGGTCGTCGTGATGGCGAGGACTTGTTCGTCACCCATCAGCTCGGAGACACGGCGGCCGAGGCCGGAGAATGCGTCAGCGCCGCGTGAGTCGCGGGGCAGGTGGCCGATGGGCGCGAGACCAAGCTCCGTAAGGTCTTCGTCGTTGAGGTCACGGTCACGGAGGCTGCGGTCGAAGAACAGGGCGGCCAAGAGAGCGAGCAGTGCGCCGAGAACTGCGCCGGCGAGCACCGTCGGCACGGTGCGAGGGCGCTCCGAGGTCTGGGCAAGTTGGGCGGGGCTGATGACGTCGCCTGGGTCCGAGGTCAGTGCGCTCAGCAGCGAAATGTCGTTGGACACGTCGGAGAGCTGGCTCGAAATGATGTTCTCGGAGCGGAGGTTGGCGACCAGGTCGTCTTCGCTGTCTTCGTCGATCGCTGCCCGTTCCGCAATGAGAGCGTCACGTTCGTCGATCAGTTCGGACTGTCGAACTTCGAGCGCCGCACGGGAAGCGGCGATCGTCTCGGCCGCGAGCTCGCCGCGGATTGCGAGGTAGGACTCGGCGAAGTTCTGGGCGATCGAGCGGGCGACTTCGGCGTCTTCGTCGGCGTAGGAGAACTCGAGGACCTGGGAGTTCTCGACCGCCTGGATCGACACTTCGCGGCGCAGCGTTCGAGGGCCGGGCTCGCCACCCAGTGCGTCAGAGGTGCGTTCGGCGACGATGAACGAACCGGCGAGTTCGCGCTCGGCAACGGTGTCGATCGCCCGGTTGATGTCGACAGCGCCACGGGTCAGGTCGACGCCGAGGGGGCGAATCAGGACCTGTGACCAGGATCGGTTGGTCTCGGGCTGAGTGAACACAAAGCCGAGTGCTAGCAGGGCTCCGAGCAGCAGCCCGAGAATCACCCAGCCGCGGCGGGCCCAGAGAGACGACGCGGAAAATTGCACGTCGGAGAACTCGTTACGGTCGGCTTCCATGGGCGGCACGGTATCCGGTGCCGTTTCCGGTGTGCGCCACTCCGCCTCGGCCACACCGAATCCACGCTGAACAGCCCAGAAGGCCGAGGGTCAGCTCACCCAGCGTGATTCGGCCCTGATCCGATGGTCTCATCGGAGCATGACGGGGCCTACTTCGGCGGGTACCCGTAGCCCGATTGCGCACGCCGTGCTGATGACCCAAAACACCAGAACTCGGCTCGGCGAGAGCGCCCGGAGAAGTCCGCGGACCGTAGTTGGCCTCGACGCGCCGTTCGTTCGCCATGTCAGACTGCGGGCATGGCCAGCACCCGCGATGTCCTCGCAATGCTCGACGAGCTGATTTCGCTCACGACCCTTGACGAGGAGAGTCCGCAGTCGTTCAAGGTTCGCGCCTATGAGAACGCCAAGCTTGGCCTCGAGTCGCATGGGCAGGACTGGCTGGAGTACTCCGCCAAGGAACTGACCGAGATCAAGGGTGTCGGCAAGGCGACGGCGTCGAAGGTTCGCGAGTTCATCGACACCGGAACCGTCGAGAAGCTCGAGAAACTGCGAGCCGAGTTTCCGCCCGAGTTTGCGGAGCTGGCCCGCATCCCTGGCGTTGGCCCCAAGACGCTGAAGCTCATGCGAGCCGAGCTCGACATCAACAATGTCGAGGATCTCCGCAAGGCGGTCGCGGACGAGAAGATCCGAACACTGCCCCGCATGGGCGCCAAGAGTGAAGAGAAGATCGGCAAGGCGATCGATCGGCTCGGGCTCACGGGCAAGGACCGACGCACGCCCATCGCCGACGCAATGCCGTTGGCGGAACGGCTGGTCGAGGCGTTCTTGGCGCTTCCTTCGGTCACCGACGCTGCATTCTGCGGAAGCTTGCGGCGCATGTCCGAAACGATCGGCGACATCGACATCACGGTCGCGGCAACCGAACCAGGCCCCGTCATGGATGCAGTGCGGGCTCGGTCCGAGGTCCACGACATCGTCGTGAGTGGTGACACGAAGACGTCGTTCCTGACGCAGCAGGGCCTGCAGATCGATGTGCGCGTTGTGCTCCCGCAACACTTCGGTGCGGCCACGCTCTATTTCACCGGCTCCAAGGCACACAACATCGCGCTGCGCCAGCGGGCGATCGACCGAGGTTGGCTCCTCAATGAATACGGCCTGTTGACCAAGCTCGACGACGATGCACCCGATGACGCCGAACCCGAGGTGATTGCGTCGGAGACCGAGGAGTCGATCTATCAAGCGCTCGGGTTGAGCTTCATCCCG
>CALDGN010000255.1 GCA_937942965.1 uncultured Acidimicrobiales bacterium
CTGCGGGGTGGAGCAGCAAGGTAGCTCGTCGGGCTCATAACCCGAAGGTCGCAGGTTCAAATCCTGCCCCCGCCACCAATAACGAAGCCGGCCCGCAAGGGCCGGCTTCGTTCGTTTTGGCGAGAAGCCAAGATTTGCTGGTCGCAGTCCGGTGGTAGGCGTGCCAGCAAGGGCACACCGGAAACGCTCGCTCGCTAGTCGACTCGGGTTACGAGTGTGTCGAGCGACTTGCGCACTTTGGCCATCGGAAGAAGCCAGTCGCCGGATGAATCGCGGTAGCCGAGCGGCAACAGAACGACAGAACGAAGGCCGAGTTCTTCGAGTCCCAGAATCTTGTCCACCGAAGCAGGATCGAAACCCTCCATGGGTGTGCTGTCGACCTCTTGCTCAGCTGCGGCGAGCATGGCAAACCCCAGAGCGATGTAGGCCTGACGGGCTGCATGTGCGTAGTTCGTCTCGGCGTCGCGAGGCACGTACATCGACTTGAGGTTGCCGTAGTAGCCATCGATGAGCGGCAGGTCGCCTCGTGCGTCCTTGTTCAACTGGGCGACCTCGTCGATGCGCTCTTCGGTGTAGTTGTCCCATGCAGCGAACACCAGCAGATGCGAACCGTCGGTGATGGGCGATTGATCCGAAGCAGCCTCGCGAATTTGGGCTCGCACGTCGGGGTTGGTGACCACGAAGAGTTCGAAGGGCTGGGTGCCGCTCGAGGTCGGAGCCAAGCGGACCGCTTCGAGAATGGCCTCGACCTTTTCAGCCGGCACTGCCTTCGCCGGATCCATCTTCTTCGTTGCATAGCGCCAGTTCATGTGGTCGCTCAGGGTCTTGTTCGTCATTGTTCGTTCCTTGGTGAATGTCGTTATCGGTGTCGTGGGTTGATGGAGGTGCTCGTGCTCTTGTTGAGCTGGCTACCAGTCGTTCTTCTTGGCATGGGCGAGGAGGGTGCTGGCCGCGAGTGCGCCGATGGGCTCGGCCGCCTGCGGGCTGGCGCCGGTGACGAGTCTGCGGTCGACACACACGGTGGTGTCGGCCTTCGTGTTGACAAGGATGGCGCCGAGCTCTTCGAGCCTGGTGCTGACCAAACTTGGCATCTTGCCTGGCAGGTAGCCGATCATCGGGGTTTGTTTGTCGACAGAGTCGGGAAAAACGGCAATCTCGTACCCGTCATAGAGGAAGTCTTGACCGTTGACGGTGGTCGCGAGCAGAGCTGCGGGGCCGTGGCACAAGCTAATGGTGATGAGATCGTTGTCATGCGCCCAGTTGAAGACGGAGCTCACATTGGGGTCGGTTGGGAGACCGAGCATTGCGCCGTGACCGCCCGGTGTGAACACGGCTGCGTACTGCTCTGGATGGTCAAACGAGGTTGCGACGAAGTCGACCAGGCTGCGCGGATTGGCGAAGCGGTCGGCGAGCTCCTCGTGTAGCTCTTTGACGTTGGCGTCTTTGGTTGGGTAGGCCCACATCTCAAGGACAACCGGTTTCCCGGTCGGTGTGGCGATCTCAAATTCTTCAGCGCGAGTTTCGAAGGGCGATACGAGCCGTCGGGTTCTTGTTGTGGGGCGAGTCCCAAGAGTGATCTCATGCTGGTGTCCTATCGGGTAAGTAACCAGTTAGTTATATCGTGCAACATGGGGTTCAGCTAAGGAAACGAGCCTTCTTGTTCGTTACTCTCGCCACATGGCAGTGCGAGACGCCGAAGCGACGAAGGCGCGCATCCTTGCCGCGTCCGTTGCTGAGTTCGCCCATCACGGCCTCGCCGGTGCACGGATAGACCGCATCGCTTCCGCTGCGAACGCAAACAAGCGAATGATCTATGTCTACTTCGGTAACAAAGACAAGCTCTTCGACGCGGTGATCGACGCAGCAATCGGGGAGATGTTCGAGGCGGTTCCCTTCACTCCCCGGGACCTCCCCGAATATGGCGCCAAGCTGTTTGACTTTCTTGTAGCTCATCCTGTTGAGATCAGGATCGATGCATGGCGTCGTTTGGAAAGGCCGGTCCACACCGCCCTTGAGGAGGAGATCTTCGTTCAGAAGGTTGCAGCCTTGGATGCTGTGAGATCAACGACGCAGGGTGCGTTGTCTTCTGCTGATCTGCTCGTTGCGGTGCTCGCGGCAGCGTGGTCATGGGTAACGGTCCCGACCTCCCTCGCGGTGTTGGCCACAGAAGACGTCGCTCTGCAGCGACAGCAGGTCGTTTCGTCGATTGAAGCCCTATGTCGATCGCAGGGCTGAGTGGTCTCGGCTTGGTCGCGAGCGACCGAGCTGATGTCGAGCTAGTGCTGTCGAGTGCGGTCTGGGTGTTGCTGGAAGCGTCGGATGGCGATGGCGGCCCAGATGGTTTCGAGGACTGCGAAGATCCAGGCGCCGGTTAAGGCTCCGAAGATGGCGACCGCGAGGCACCCTGCCGCGAACACGGCAATCCAGTGGTGGTGGCGGTGCTCGAGCGAGTACGACACGACCATCGTCGTCGCCGCGAGTACGCCGAAGACGGTCAGCATGACAACGGCTGTTCGCCGGTCACAGGATCTCGACGCCGGCAAGGGCTGAGATCACCGGGAGTGCGTCTGTGTTGTCGGTCGTGACCTCCAAGACGACCTGGCCAGCGATGCTCGTCGTCGCGATCGTCAGAAACGAACAGCACGCGGCTTCCCGGCCGGCGAGATCTTCGACCGCCGCAGCCATGTCGTCGGGGAACGTCATGCGCACACCGGAAGCGACGGCGGTTGCGGACGTGGCGAAGCCTTGCAGATCGGCCCACTCCAGTGCCTGGGCCTGTGCGTCCGCCGCGGAGAGCGTGCACGCGACCGGGACGTCGATCTTGGATGCAGGGTTGGGGGTCATGGCGTCAACCTACGACCTCAACTCGGCTTGAGGTCAAGGGGTCGCAGGACGGGTCGAGCTACTTCGCTGTCCAGCCGCCATCGACCGGCATGGCGGTGCCGGTCACGTAGCTCGATTGGTCAGAGAGGAGCCACGCAACGACGTCGGCGACCTCGTGCGGGCCAGCGACCCGTCGCATCGGCACGGCCGCGGCGATCAGATCACGTCGTTCCGGTGTGGTTGCCGCGCCGGCTTCGAGCATCGGGGTGTCGATGAATCCCGGGCACACCGCGTTCACCCGGATGTTCTGCGGTGCGTACTCAAGCGCCGCGGTGCGAGTGATACCGACGACGCCGTGCTTGGCCGCGTTGTATGCAGTGGCACGGGGGAGTGCGACGACCCCGCCGATCGATGCGGTGTTGACGATGCTTCCGCCGGTGTCTTGCTTCACCATCTGTGCGATCTCGGCCTGAATGCAGTTGAAGACGCCGGTCAGATTGACGGCGAGCACCTGGGCCCAGTCGGCCGGGTCGATGTCGACCACCTTGGCGGTTGGGCCGCCGATGCCCGCGTTGTTGAACGCCCCATCGAGGCGCCCATGTTCCGCCACGATGTCGTGCACCGCAGCTGCAACCGCTCCATGGTCGGTGACGTCGAGCTCACACACCTCGGCGCTGCCGCCGGCCGCGTGGACATCGGCCACTGTCGCGGCCGCGGACTCGGCCTGCATGTCGGCAACGACGACGTGAGCGCCATCGCCCGCGAGGCGCATGACCGTCGCCTGGCCGATGCCGCTCGCACCGCCCGTGACCAACAGGACCTTGTTCTCCACACTCATCGCTCCATCAACCCCATGGGGTGACAGTACGAGGGCCCGCCTTGCGCGTCCGCATCCGCCTCTCTTGCGCTCGACTGTCCGGCAGGGATCGGTCATTGTCCAATCTGCACCGAGCACCACCCTGTCGTAAAAGCTACATTGTGTAGTTGAACCGTGGGATGTAGTGCAGCGGCTCGGGGCTCTCGGTGTGTCGCTGCGCTTCGTCCAGTTAAGGGGGCGTTCCGTGCAGTACCCAGATGCGATTGCCGATTTCGACGGCAAGACAATCAGCTACACCTACGAAAACGGCTGGTCGTTCACGAACAGGTTCGAGGGCAATGTCCGCCACTCGAGCGTTCCTCGTGGCGAGCTCCACGAGATCGTCGAAGCGACTCGCCTGCGCGACGACCTGTACCTCCTGACGTGGATCGACGATGAGATGGGCCTGCTCGCGCAGATCGTCGACTTCGAGACGAACACGGTGCTCGCCGCCATTCCCGTCGAAGGCGAGCCGCGCACGGAAACCCTCGTCGGCCAGCTCACCGACCCGTCCGCTGGCGACCCTGCTGCCGGCGATTCCTAAGCCCCGCGCAACCCGTTTCGTTTCAACCCGTCCATCTCATATCGCCCACCACCTTCTTCCTAGGAGAACCGCTCCATGTCTGAACCGATCATCGCTGGCAACTCGCCGATCCCTGTCAACCTTGCCGCCGGCGAAGAGCAGTACTGGTGCGCGTGCGGCCAGTCCAAGAACCAGCCGTTCTGCGACGGATCGCATGCGGGCACCGAGTTCACGCCGGTCGCATTCACCGCGGATAGCGACGGCGAGGCGTACCTGTGTGCGTGCAAGCGCACCGGCAACGCCCCGTACTGCGACGGCACCCATGCCCAGTTCGGCGACGAACTCGTCGGCACTGACGGCAGCGGCGCCGCCGAGTCCGAAGCGGCTGTGAGCATCGGCGATACCGGTGACACAGGTGGAGCGCCGACGGCGAAGCCGACGCCCGAAGAACCGACGGTCGCCTTCATTCACGAACTCGCCCGGGACGGACTGAGCAAGCTTGGCCACCACGGCCCGATGACGTCGATGGGGGTGCCTCGCAAGGACCTGCCGCATTGGGATGACCTGCAGATCATGGCCGCCCAAATGGCAACGCAGCCGCTGCTCGATGATGTCGAGGTCGGCACCGAGCTCGTTATCGGCCCTGAAGCCGCCAAGCCCCTCCACCTCAAGATCCCGCTGTTCGTGTCGGACATGAGCTTCGGCGCGTTGTCTGAAGAAGCCAAGGTCGCGCTGGCGGCGGGCGCCGAACTCGCCGGCACGGGCATCTGCTCGGGCGAGGGCGGCATGCTGCCCGAAGAACAAGAGGCGAACAGTCGCTACTTCTACGAACTCGCGAGTGCGAAGTTTGGCTATCGAGAAGAGCTACTCGAACGGGTGCAGGCGTTCCATTTCAAGGGCGGTCAGGGCGCCAAGACCGGAACCGGTGGCCATCTGCCTGGCTCCAAGAACCAGGGCAAGATCAGCGAGGTCCGTCAGATCCCGTCAGGCGAAGACGCGATCTCGCCGTCCACGTTCACTGACATGCACACGGTTGATGACTTCCGCCGTTTCGGCGATCGAGTCCGCGAGGTGACTGGTGGCATCCCCATCGGCATGAAGCTCAGCGCCAACCATCTCGAAGCCGACATGGGCTTCGCCCTCGATGCCGGCTGCGACTACATCATCCTCGACGGCCGTGGCGGTGGCACGGGCGCGGCGCCAGAGATGTTCCGCAACCACATCAGCGTCCCGACGATCCCTGCGCTCGCACGAGCGCGTCGCTTCCTCGATGAGCGAGGCGCGAGCGGTCGAGTCACGCTAGTCATCACCGGCGGCCTGCGCGTGCCGATCGACTTCGTCAAGGCGCTCGCCCTCGGCGCGGACGGCATCGCCATCTCGAACTCGGCGATGCAGGCCATTGGCTGTGTCGCCGCCCGCATGTGCAACTCGAACAACTGCCCGGCTGGCGTCGCAACCCAGAAGCCCGAACTGCGCGCCCGCCTCGACGTCGAATCCTCGAGCCAGCGACTCGCGAACTTCTTCGAAGCGTCGACCGAACTGATGAGCGTGATGGCGCGAGCGTGCGGCCACGACCACTTGGGCAAGTTCGTCAAGGACGACCTCGCCACCTGGGACGACCAGATGGCCAAGCTCACCGGCGTGCGCTACTCGGGCTTCGAAGCGCCGTAGCCCGCCCCCGCGTAACGTTGCCGCCATCGACTCCAGGAGTGCACTACCTATGACGACTCGCCCACACAAGATCCTCGACCATGACGAGCTGCCCGAGGGTCGGGTCACCACCGTCACCATCGGGCACCACACACTCGCGGTCACGAACCACGAAGGCCAGATCGGCTGCCTCGAGAATCACTGCCCGCACCAGGGTGGCCCCTTGGGCGAAGGGTCGATCGAGGGTGGTTGTCTGCGCTGCCCGTGGCATGGCTACGACTACAACCCGACGACGGGCACTCCGCCACCGCCGTTCAACGACGCACCCCAGGCATACGAGGTCGAAGTCCGCGACGACGGCATCTACGCACTGCTGCCCGATGAGCCGGACCGGGAGCGCACCGTGTCCGACGCGATGGTCGAGACGATGATCGCCTGGGACGTCAACACGGTCTTCGGCATCGTCGGCCACTCCAACCTCGGGTTCGGCGACGCACTCCGCCAAGCCGAACTCCGCGGCGACCTGCAGTACTTTGGCGTCCGCCACGAAGGTGCCGCCGCGTTCGCCGCTTCGGCGTACGGCAAGCTCACTGGTCGCCCTGCGGCCTGCTTCGGCATCGCCGGACCTGGCAGCACCAACCTGTTGACCGGGCTCTACGACGCCAAGGTCGACCGGGCGCCGGTGCTGGCACTCTCCGGTCAGGTCCCGTCAGCCAGCATGGGTCGCGGCGCGTTCCAAGACTTGGACCTCGAAGCGGCCTTCGCCGACGTCGCCCGCTTTAGTCGAACGGTGCTCGCTGGCTCGGACCACACCGAGCTGATGAACCTGGCGTGCAAGACCGCCCTCATCGAAGCCGACGTCGCGCATCTGGTCTTCCCCGACGAAGTTCAGGTCCAAGCGAGCGACCAAGAAGCATCGGGGCCCGCAGGTCGCACTGGTCTACGCACGTTCCCGCCGCCGGCCGAATCACTCGACCAAGCCGTGGCCATGCTCGCTGGAGCGGAGAAGCCGTTCATCATCGTCGGAGCTGGCGCACGCCACGACATGGAAGCGATCATCGCCCTCGCCGAACGCATCGGCGCGCCGGTCGCAACGACGTTCAAGGCCAAGGGTCAGATCAGCGACCAGCACCCACTCGGTTGTGGAGTGCTCGGGCGATCCGGCACCCCGGTCGCCAGCTGGTTCATGAACGAGAGCGACGTCATCATCGCCTTTGGTGCGTCGTTCGCGAACCACACCGGGATCTCGCCATACAAGCCGATCATCCAGGTGGACCACGACCCCATGGCAATCGGCCGCTTCCATCCCGTCGAGGTCGGCGTGCTCGCCCACGTCGGCGTCGCGGCGACGGCCATTGCCGACGCGCTGCCGAGCGATCACGCTCAGGGTGCGCTCGCAGCCGACGTAGCTGGACGGTGGCAGATCTGGCGCGCCGAGAAGACCTCGCGGCTCATCGATGACCGAGGGGCCGGTCTCAGCTCGGCGGTCATCTTCGACGAACTCGGCGCGGCCCTCGACCCCGATGCCGTCATCTCGGTCGACGTCGGCAACAACACCTACAGCTTCGGCCGCTACTTCGAGGTCGAAGCCCACACCGTGCTGATGTCGGGCTACCTGGGCTCAATCGGCTTCGGCTTCGCCGGTGCCATGGGCGCCTGGGCGGCCCAGACGGGCCGTCAGGTCGTGAGCGTTTCTGGCGATGGTGGTTTCGGGCAGTACGCCATGGAGCTGACGACCGCGGCGAAGTACGGCATGAACATCACCCACGTGCTGCTCAACAACAGCGAGCTGGGCAAGATCTCCAAAGAACAACGCTCTGCAGATCTCGACGTCTGGCAGACCAGCCTGCAGAACCCGAACTTCGCGACCTTCGCCGACAACTGTGGCGCTCGCGGGTTCCGCGTCGAGCAGCAAGGCCAGCTCGCCCCTGCGCTGGCCGCCGCGCTGGCCTACGACGGACCAGCGCTGGTCGACATCGTGTCCGACGTCGCCCTGCTGTGACCGTTGGGGTCGTGCTCGGCGCCGGTGGCCCACTGGGGTGGGCGTACCACCTCGGTGTGCTGCAAGGCGTGCGCGATGCGATCGATCGGGAACCCGCCAATGCCGATCGCATCGTCGGAACATCGGCTGGCGCCGCTATTGCGGCCACGCTGCTCGCCGGCACACCGCTCGACGATGTCATCGAGATGATCTCGTCACCACCGACGGATCAAGAGCGCGACGAGATGCGATCTGTCGCGACTCGGTTCCGGCAGGCCCCGCTGCAGGCATTGCGTCCGGTCGCTCCCGGACTTGCCCGCTGTGTCCGCCATGTTGGACTCACCACCGCGCTCGTCGGGCTGTTGCCCGCCGGGCTGTTTCCAACGCTCATGCTGCGGAAGTTTGCGGCGTCGCACGAGTGGCCATCGCAG
Source organism: uncultured Acidimicrobiales bacterium (assembly GCA_937942965.1). GTDB lineage: Bacteria > Actinomycetota > Acidimicrobiia > Acidimicrobiales > UBA10347 > UBA10347. Next base: position 8,265 of record CALDGN010000255.1, read on the forward strand.
CTATGGATCCCGTCGGTCTGCATCGACAACGGCCGCACCGTTGTCTTTGGTCGTGACCAGACCCCAGCAGCCTTGGGTGACGCGCTCGAAGCAAGCTCGGCGGTGCCGGGCGTCTTCCAACCCAAAGTGATCGACGGCGCCCGATACGTCGACGGCGCAGTGGCGTCGTCAACGCACGCCGACACGCTCGTGCCCGAAGGCCACGAGATTGCGCTCATCTCGGCCCCGACGGCGCGGCCGGGCGGAGGGCCGATCCGAGCTCGGGCTCGACGGACGCTCGAGCGCGAAGCGGAGGCCCTTCGAGCGACTGGCTCCCGGACGCTGATCCTTACCCCGAACGATGCGGTCATGCAGGCGGCCGAAGGCTTCCCGCGCCAGCGGCCTGAGGCGGCGGGCGACATTGTCGAAGCCGCCCGCCGCCAGACCACGAGCGCATTCGCGTCGTTCTTGGGTGCGGCCAGCTAGGCGCTAGTCGATTCGGTGCTCATCGCTCGATAGCTGACGACGGCGCACGCGATGCCGATGACGAGGAACACGCCGACCTGAATGGCCGACGAGGTATTCGACGGCGTCTCGTCGAGTGCCTCAAGCATGTCGCTCAGCTCGCGAAAGCTGCCGATCACGAAGATGAGGAAGTACGCGAGCGCGTTGCGCAACACGAGGGCGATGATCGCGCCGACGGCGACACCCAGCTCGCGGCCTCCCCAACCGATGGTTTGCAGGTCGGTGAACCCCTCGCCGATCAGGGCGGGGATGCCCAGGATCACGCCGAAGGCGATGACCACCAGCATGTAGATGGTGGCCCAGATGGGCACGCCGGGGACTCGAATCTTGCTCAAATTGTTCGCTCCTTGTTGCGGTGATTCGCCCGTAAGCTACAACAAGTTGATAACGCTACAAACTGTATTGCAATGAGAGTTGAGGGGACCACCTATGTCAGATACGTCCGGGTTAGGGAAGCAACGTGCTGGAGCGTTCGGGAGGTTCACCCGCCCGTCCAGAACCGGAATCCCGCTCTGGGTGAATGTGATGCAAGCCGTGCTGATTCTGATCATGGCGGTGCAGGTCTTCGAGAACTACTTCGACCACGACGCGCTGATCTCGGCCGGCATCACCAACGTCGAAGGTGACCCGAACCTGAACTTCATCTACGAGATGGGGGCGCGGTTGTTCGTCATGGTGATCGCCTCGGTGTACGTCATGATCACGCAAGACCCGCGGCAGTATCTGGTGGTCCTCATCATGAACGTGGCACGGGAAGCCCAAGAGGGAATCATCGATCCGCTGTGGCCCGTCGCCGACGCACCGTCCTCGCCGCTCGTCGACTTCCTGATCCACGTGGTGATCGTGGCGATCGAAGTCGCCGCACTCGTCACCGTCTACAAGCTGGTCAAGCGCGAGAAGGCCGCCGCCTAGCTGGGATCGGTTGCCGTGGCGACGACCTGCACGACGGCGCCATCGCCGGTGTGGCCCGGTCCTTCGATGACCGGCCGGACGGTCTCTCGGCCCTCGACGATGGTCATGCCGATGAGCTCGTCGTGAAGGCCGGCCAGCGTCATCGTGAGCTCAGGATTCGGAGGACCGCCCGTGCCCCGGCCGACCTGGTCGGGGGTGTAGGCCTCGAGCACGAGTCGCCCGCCGGGCGCGAGTGCGCCCGCAATCCGGCGGTGCAGGCCTTGGCGAATCGGCGGGGGCATGTGGGCAAAGATCGACACGATCAGATCCCACTGCCCCTCGCCCAAGTCGTAGTCGGTGATGTCGCTCACCACCGTGGTGAGCTCGACCCCGCTGGCTTCGGCGAGCCGGGCTGCCTTGGCCATGCCTGCCTCGGTCAGGTCGACCGAGGTGACCTGATGGCCGAGCGAGGCGAGGTAGACGCCATTGCGCCCCTCGCCATCAGCGACACATAGCGTGCGCCCGGGCGAGAGGTCCCGGACTGCTTCGACCAAGAAGTCATTGGGCTCGGTGCCATAGACGTACTCGTCGACGCCGTAGCGGGCTTCCCACTTCTCCGACGGTGAAGGATCCATAGAGCGAGTCTGCCAGAGCGAGCGGCAGCAGTCGCTCAGCCGTCCTCGCCCGGCGGGGGACCGTCGGGGCGAGGTGGGCGACCGCCCGCATCGCCTTCAGTGCCTGCGACTGCAGTGCCCATGAAGCACTCGATCACAAGGTTCTCCTCGGCGCCGTTGGCGTGATAGTGGTAGCCGGCTTCTTCGGTCTCATGGCCGTTGCAGGCATCGAGTTCGACGTCGGTGTCGTCGGCAAGCGGGCTGTGCACGGGGAAGCCGTCCATCGCGTAGGCGAACATCGGCGTCTCACCGTCGGCGACACTCTCGAGCTCGGAACAGCCGACCGCTCCATGGAGGTGGTAGCCGTCGACCGGGTTGTAGTGGCCGCCGCAAT
>CALDGN010000256.1 GCA_937942965.1 uncultured Acidimicrobiales bacterium
GATGGCGTCACCCGCAACGCCTAACGCCGAAACGTCGAACCGCGTCGTTCGACGCTGACGCTCCTCTTCTGACGCGGCTCAGGTCGCGCGGGCGCCTTTGCCCCCGAGAGTCGGCGTCGTGTCGCTGAGCGTGTCGACCACGGGCGTCGACTCGAGGATTGCGGCATAGGTCGCGATCTTGTGGTCGATCGTGTCCAGCGCTTCTTGCAGCGCGGCGATCTGGTCGACGACTTCGGCGCGGTGTTCGCGAAGCAGCTGGGCTCGCTCGGGAATCGCGTCGTCGCCCTGGCGGACCAGCTCGGCGAAACGCTTCATCTCGCGGATCGGGAGTGCGGTTGTGCGCAGGCAGCGCAGGATCATGACCCAGGCGACATCGCTGCTGCTGTAGCGACGCTGACCGCCGGCAGTCCGTTCGATGGTGTCGAGCAGACCCTCGCGCTCGTAGTAGCGCAACGTGTCGATCGAGATGCCACAGCGGTCGGCCATCTCGGCAGGTGACAACTGTTCGGCAACGTCGCTCATGTGGTCCAGTCAACAACCTGGAGTGCACTCCAGGTCAAGCGAATCCGAGAAATCCCTTGACCTTGAGTGCACTCCAGCGGGTTGAGTCGTCGCCATGAGCTTCTCTCCACCAACTCTCGACCCCTATGTCCAAGTCGGCCGCAGCGGCCTCGTTGTCTACCGAGTCGGTCTCGGCACGATGCAGTTCGGCTGGTCGGCCGACGAGGCGACCGCGTTCGAGGTCATGGACACCTACGCAGCTGCCGGCGGCAACTTCCTTGACTCGGCCGACTGCTACAGCAGCTGGGCGTCGTCGATGGGCGGCCCCGAGAATGCGGGCGGCGTGGCCGAGGAGATCCTCGGTCGTTGGATCAAAAGCCGCGGCAATCGCGACGAGGTCGTCGTCGCCACGAAGGTGCGGGCCGCGATGGGCGTGCAGTTCTCTGACCATCGAGCCACCGCTCGCCAGCGCGAAGGGCTTTCCCGGCGCTGGATCGAGCGGGCGTGCGAGGACAGCCTGCGGCGCATGCAGGTCGATCACATCGATCTGTACCAGGCGCACTGGATCGACCCGCTCGTGCCGATCGAAGAGACGCTGGCTGCGTTCACCGGCCTGGTGCGGCGGGGACTGGTTCGCTACATCGGCGTGTCGAACTACAGCGCATGGCGGTTGATGCAGGCGCTGTGGGCGGTCGACTCGGGTGACCTGGAACCGATCGTGAGTATCCAACCGGAGTACAACATGTTGCCGTCGACCCGGGCGGCGTTCGAACGAGAGCTCGGCCCGGTGTGCGAGCACTACGGCATCGGCGTGCTTCCGTACAGCCCACTCGCCGGCGGGTTGTTGACGGGCAAGTACCGGCCGGGCGGGCCGACACCGGACAGCGTGCGAGCAGCGGAGAACGAAGGACGCATCGATGAGCGCTTTGACGGCGTCGTGCAGACCCTGATCGCCGTCGCTGAACGGATTGGTCTCACGCCCGCCCAGACGGCGATCGCATGGACGCGAGCGCAGCCGGTTGTGTCCGCACCGATCGTGGGCGCCAATCGACCTGACCAGCTCCAGAACGTGCTCGACGGCCTCGACACGCAACTTGGCGCCGACGACCTCGCCGAGCTCGATGCGGCGACCGACTGGCCGAGGACGCGTACCGACCTCGAGGAGTAAGCGTTGCGGTGTTCGGCGGGTGCTCTACTTCGAGAAGTTCTCGCGGGCCTCGACGGCGGCTTGGTAGGTGCGGGTCAGTGCGCTCTGGTCGGCGTCGGCGAACGACGTTGCCCGGTGGAGCGCATTGGCCGTCGCGTTGACGGCCTCTTTGACCATGCGGGTCGTCGCTGGCGGCATGGCGGCGGCCCGGGTCGCCAGGTCGGTGGCGACGGCGACCGACTTGCCGGGCTCGGACAGCTCGTCGACCAGACCCCAGTCGAGCGCCATGTCGGGGCCCATCTTCTCGCACAACAACGTGATGCGCTTCGCCCGGGCAGGGCCGACGAGGGTGACCAGGCGGGGGAGGGCGCCCCACTGCAGGTTGAGGCCGATCTTGACCTCGGGTACGTACAGGTAGGCATCGTTGGCGAGCACCCGCCAGTCACATGCCAGTGCAATCGCGCAGCCCGCGCCAACGACCAGCCCTTCCATCGCCGTGACGGTGATCTGAGGCATGTCCTCCCAGGCCTGGCACAGCCGGACGCCGCGGTAGCTGCGGTCGCGCAACGCGACGTCGTCGAGCTCGGCCCACGTCTCGGGATCCTTGAGATCGATGCCGGCAGAGAACGCGTTCGGCGCGCCGCTCAACACAACCGCCTGGGTTTCCAGGTCGTCTTGGAAGCGGCGAGCGACATCGGTCAGTTCCAGGATCGTCGTCTGGTCAAAGGCATTCAATGAGCCCTTGCGGTCGAACGTGACTGTGGCAACGGGGCCGTCGTGGGTGACCGTGACATTCGAGTAGTCCATGGGCCGAGTCTTCCATTCGACGTGCGCCCGGCGAATATTGGGCCGCGGCGGCGGATGCACTGCCTACGATTCCCCGCATGATTCGTGACGATCTTGCCGCCGCGCTTTCGAGCGCGCTCGGCTCACTAGGACTCGATGTGCCCGCCGACTCGATTGAACTCGAGCGTCCGGCGCGCCGCGAGCACGGTGACTGGTCGTCGAACGTCGCCATGGTCAACGGCAAGAAGAACGATCGGATCCCGCGGGACCTCGCGGGCGAGATCGTCGCCGAGATCGAGAAGAACCTTCCCGCGCACGTGACCGCAGTCGAGATCGCAGGCCCTGGCTTCGTGAACTTCCGGCTCGCCGACACCTGGCTGTACGACGTGCTCGGAGCGACGATCGAAGCCGGCGAAGACACGTTCGGGCGGTCCGACACGGGCACCGGCACGCACGTGAACGTCGAGTTCGTATCGGCCAACCCCAACAAGCCGCTGCATGCCGGCCACGCCCGTGGCGCCGTCTACGGAGACTCGGTTGCCCGGCTGCTCGAAGCCGTTGGCTACCAAGTCACCCGCGAGTTCTACCTGAACGACCGGGGCGTCCAGATGGCGCTCTACGCCGACTCGCTCGCCGCTCGCAAGGCCGGCGAAGAGCTGCCCGAGGGCGGCTACCAGGGCGACTACCTCATCGAATGGGCCGGCGAAATGCCCGACGATGCCGACCCACTCGAATGGGGCTACGCCCGTGCACTCCAGAGCCACCGGGACACCCTTGGCGGCCTCGATGTCGTGCACGACGTGTGGTTCAGCGAGCGGTCACTCGTCGCTGACGGCCGGATCGAGCAAACCCTCGAACAGCTCAAGGCCGGCGGCCACGTCTTCGAACAAGAGGGCGCTACCTGGCTGCGGACAACCGACGCGGGTGATGACAAGGACCGGGTGCTGATCAAGAGCGACGGCGACTTCACCTACATCACCCCCGATATCGCCTATCACCGGGACAAGCTCTCTCGCTCCGACCTGCTCATCAACGTGTGGGGCGCCGATCACCATGGCTACATCCCTCGGATGAAAGCCGCCATGTCGTTCCTCGACGATGACCCGAACAAGCTCGAGGTCATTGTCACGCAGCTTGTCGACCTGCTCAAAGACGGCGAGCCATTCCGCCAGTCGGGCCGGCTCGGCGACATGGTCGCGCTCGACGATGTCGTCGACGCCGTCGGCCCCGACGCCGCCCGGTTCACGTTCCTCATGCAGTCGATGGACACTCGCCAGACGATTGACCTCGACGAGCTCGCCAAGAAGAGCATGGACAATCCCGTCTATTACGTCCAGTACGCGACGGCCCGTATCCATCAGCTCGTCGCCAAGGCTGCGTCGCTGGGTCACGAACGTGGACCGCTCGACGCGGTCGACCTGGCTCTGCTCACCCACGAGCGTGAGCTCGACGTGCTCAGGGCGCTCAGCGGGTTCTCCGAAACGGTCGCTGTTGCCGCTCGCGAGCGGGCTCCGCACAAGATCATCACGTGGCTGCGCGAAGACCTTGCGTCGGCGTTCCACGGCTTCTACCACGACTGCAAAGTCGTCGACGACGACGTCAGCGCCGAGCTCACCCAGGCGCGGCTCTGGCTGTGCGAAGCCGCTCGGATCGGGCTCACCGCCGGGTTGCACCTCGTCGGTGTGTCTGCCCCACAGGAGATGTGAGCCGGCCGTGTCGACACCTGTGACCCCGGGCCCTGTTCCCGCTCATCTACTTCCGGACAACGCATCGGTTCACGACGGCCAACTAAGCGTCGGCGGCGTGCCCGTGGCGGAACTGGCGGCTGAATTCGGAACGCCTCTGTTCGTCTACGACGAAGACCACCTGCGCGCCCGGTGCCGCGAGGCGGCCGAGACGTTCGGCGACGGCGTGGCGTTCGCGACCAAGGCGTTCCTGTGCGTCGCCATGGCCAAGCTCGCCTACGAAGAAGGCATGCACCTCGACGTCGCCACGATGGGCGAGCTGCACGTCGCCGAAACCGCGGGCGTGCCCGCGAGCGCCTGCGTCCTCCATGGCAACAACAAGTCGATCGAGGAGCTGCGGGTCGGCATGGAACGCGGCGTCGGCCGCATCGTCATCGACAGCTTCGACGAGCTCGACCGCATCGACATGGTGCACGCCGAGACCGGCCACGTCGCCCAAGCACTGCTCCGCATCACACCAGGCGTCGAGGCGCACACCCACGAGTTCATCTCGACCGGCCACGACGACTCGAAGTTCGGCTTCACCGTGTCGACCGGAGTCGCCGAGCGAGCCATCGAGCGAGCGACTGCGTCTCCAGCGGTCGAGCTGCACGGCATTCACGCCCACATCGGTTCGCAGGTCTTCGCCATCGAATCGCTTCGCGAGTCGGCTCGCATTCTCGGAGAGATCGCCAGCCGCTACGGACTGCCCGAACTATCCGTTGGCGGCGGCCTCGGCGTTGCGTACGTCGCCGGCGAAGAAGGCCTGACGATCTCGCAATGGGGCAAGGCCGTGCAAGAAGGTGCTCGCGCCAGCGGCGCCGAGGTTCGCATCACTGCCGAGCCGGGCCGGGCGGTCGTCGCCACCGCAGGCATGACCGTCTACACCGTCGGCACGGTGAAGCACCTCGAAGGCATCCGGACCTATGTCGCCGTCGACGGCGGCATGAGCGACAACCCTCGGCCGGTTCTCTATGACTCGGGCTATGAGTGCCTCGTCCCGACCCGGGCCGACCTGGATCGATCGCTCCCCGTGCGGGTCGTTGGCAAGCACTGCGAGTCCGGCGACATCGTCGTGCGCGAAGGGCACTTGCCCGAAGACCTCGCCGTCGGCGATCTGCTGGTCACGCCAGTGACAGGCGCCTACGGCCATTCGCTCGCCTCGAACTACAACAAGGTCGCTCGCCCCGCCGTCGTCTTCGTGCGCAACGGCGAAGCTCGTGTCGTCGTCCGCCGCGAGACCCTCGACGACCTGGTCCGCCTCGACGTCATCTGAGGTGAGTCTCGTCCCCATCGACGACCTGCCAAGTCCGGCAGAGTTCCGTTCGGGTTGGGCAGCGCTCGCCGCGGTTTCGACCGCAAACGGCTTTCAAGAAATCTGGGCCCAAGAGTCGCTGTGGCACTACCAAGATGGCGGCGGCAAC
>CALDGN010000257.1 GCA_937942965.1 uncultured Acidimicrobiales bacterium
ATCGTCGACTGGCGTCAGCGCGAACACATCCGATGGAATCTCGGCACGGCGACAGGCTTCGGCGATCAACGTCGCACAGCGCCGAGTCGATGGCGACGGCTTGAGCGCCACGGTGTTGCCGGCCGCAAGTGCGGCGAACACCCCGCCGCAGGCGATCGCGACCGGGAAGTTCCAGGGCGAACAGACAGCGACGAGCCCGAACGGCGCAAATCGAGCACCTTCGACCGAGGCCAGGCCGGCAATCTGTCGGGCGTAGTAGCGAGCGAAGTCGATCGCTTCGGCGATCTCAATGTCGGCTTCGCCCACCGTCTTGTGTGCTTCGTCGACCATCGTTGAGATCAGTTCGCCTCGAAGCTCGCTGAGCGCGTCGGCGCAGCCATCGATCACGGCGGCTCGTTCGGCCGGTGGACGGGTCGCCCACCCATCGGCCCCGAAACGAAGGCGTTCGATCACGGCAGCGAGTTCAGTCGCGCCCATGGCTGGCGGCGCGTCGACCTGGATCGGCGATTCGACCAGACGCCGCATCCATTCGCGGTTGCGATGAAGCGACGGGTCCGTGTCGGCCTCGTTGCGGAACTCGCCAAGACGCGCCTGTGCCTCGGCGGCGGCTGGCGGCGCCGATCGATCCTGGGTGCGCGCCGGGCCAAACGACAGATTCGCGCGCAATGCCATCGACTCGGCGAACGCAGTTGCGTGTGCAGCGAACACGTCGGGGTCCTGGAGTTCGTCGAGGTCCCGCATGAAGTTGCTCGGGGCGGCGTTCTCCTCAAGGCGTCGGAACAGATACCCGAGCGCAACATCGAACTCGGACGAGGCGACCGCCGGCGTATAGGTGACGAGCGACTCGGTTGATGCGTCGCCGATCTGTCGGGCGTAGGCGGGCGCCATACCCTGCAACATCTCGAACTCGACGCGATCGGCGACGTTCCTCGACTCGGCGAGCAAGAGACCCCACGCAATGTCGAAGAGGTTGTGGCTCGCAATGCCGAGTCGCAACCCATCGCCATTGCTCTGCTGAGCGAACCAGCCGATGCATGCCTTGAAGTTCGCGTCGGCATGGACCTTGGACGCCACGGTGGGCATGACCCAACCGTGGCGCTCGGCTTCGACCCGCTCCATCGCCAGGTTCGCGCCCTTGACGAGCCGAACCTTGATCGCCGCTCCGCCACGGGCGTGGCGCGCTTGGGCCCACCCGGCGAGCTGTTGCAGTCGGGGGAGAGCCTCAGGCAAGTAGGCCTGGATGACAATCCCAGCCTCGTGATCAAGGCGCGATGGGGCGGCAAGCGCCTGCATGAACGCATCGAGGGTCGCGTCGAGCTCCTTGTACTCCTCCATGTCCACATTGATGAAGGTGCGGGGTGTCGTCGAAGCAGCGCGGTCCAAAAGTGCCCCGAGCCGCTCAGCGAGCCGTTCGACACTTGCGTCGTGGTCCCACTGCGGCACGCGACCCAAGATCGCCGAGAGCTTGACCGACACGTAATCGATGTCTGGCTGGTCGAGCATGTCGACGAGCGCATCGAAACGCCGGTTGGCTTCACCGTTGCCGAGCACAGCCTCGCCCAGCAGGTTCACGTTGAGTCTGCGATTGGGCGCGACGAGCGCGGCGATGTGGCGACGAAGCGCTGCTGGTTCGGCCGGCGCGATCAGGTGCCCAACGATGTGGCGCAGACGCCGCTGAGCGATCGGCATAACCACTGCGGGGAGCAGGGGAGCGATCCAGCGGCCAGCCCGCAGGAGCGCCGCGTCGAGCGGCGACAAGAAGGACCCGGTCGGAAGGTCGGCAACCACTCGGGCGAGTTGGTCGGCCGCGGTGCGCTGGTGCTCGGGTCGCCCTGTGCGGTCCAAGAACGCGGCGACAAATGCCGTCGAGTCAGGATCGGACACGATCGCTCGGAGCCGGCGGGCATCGGCGCGTTCGCTTCGGGTTCGGTGGGCTTCGCGACCGTCAACCCAACGCTGCACCAGGGCTTCGACCTGCTGTTGCGTCGGCGCGTCTTGGATCGTTGCGTCGGTCATCGTGCGCCGGTACCCCTCACCCCGTCAGCGTCTCACGAGGGGTTTGGCCGCGTCTTGTACGATCCCGGCGATGTCGCAGCCCGAATCTTCCCAAGAGCCCGGGTTCGAGGATTTCGATTGCCAAGACGAGCTCTTGGCGCTCATCGACGCGCTGGTCGATGTCATTTTTTGTGCCAAGGACCGGCAGGGTCGCTACGTCGAGGTCAACAGTGCCTTCGTTCGCCGCACAGGAGCGAGCTCGAAGCGAGATGTCATTGGGTCGACGGCCCGTGACCATTTCAACGCGGATCTGGCCACTCGCTATGAGCGCCAAGACGCGCAGGTGTTCGCTGCCGAACGGCCGCTGCGCAACGAGCTCGAGTTGATCCGGCGGCCCAACGGCACGCACGGTTGGTACGTGACGACGAAGCTGCCCGTCGCCCACCGCGAGAGTGGTGAGGCGGTCGGCCTCGTTTCCATCTCTCGTGATCTCGTGGTTGCCGAGGCGTCAGAGATGGAGGACTTGCGTCATGTCATCCAGTTCGTTCGCGACAACCTGGCCGAAAAGATCCGAGTCAGTGATCTAGCGGCCATTGCCGGAATCTCGTCGGAGAAGTTGTCGCGACGCATGAAACAGGTTTCGGGTCTGACCCCGATCCAGTTCGTGCAGCGAGCCCGTATCGACCGGGCCGCTCATCTGCTCGTGCACTCCGACGAGCAGATCGCGGCGATCGGCGGAGCGTGCGGCTTCTATGACCAGTCGGACTTCACCCGCCGATTTGGTCAGTACACCAACTCGACTCCTGCTCAATTTCGCCTAGCTTCTCGGGCGTGACACGAAGCACCCATCAAGCGCTGGCCGACGAACGCAATGCGAGCGTCGAGATCTACATCAATGGCGAGTTCTTTCCGAGGCACGAAGCAAAGGTGTCGGTCTTCGACAGCGGCTTCCTGGTCGGCGACGGCATCTGGGAAGGGATCCGGCTTCATCACGGCGAGTTCGCGTTCCTCGATCGCCACCTCGACCGGTTGTTCGCCGGCGCCGCGGCGACCGACATGACCGACGCGCTGACCGCTGCGGGCTACGACCGCGATGGCGTCACTGCGGCGCTGCGCCAGACCGTCGAGCGCAACAACATGGACGACGACGTCCACGTGCGGCTCATGATTACTCGTGGCGACAAGAAGACACCGTCGCAGCATCCGTCGAACACGATTGGCGGACCGAACGTGGTGATCATCGCCGAACACAAGGTCGCCGACCCCGAGGTTCGCGATCGGGGCATCTCGCTGTTCACGGCGACGGTGCGGCGCCCGCCGCCGGACACGCTCGACCAGAAGCTGAACTGCCACTCGAAGCTGCACGAGGTGATTGCGCTCATCCAGGCAACGAACGCGGGTGCCGACGAAGCACTCATGCTCGACCCGACCGGAGCGGTCGCGACATGCAATGCCACGAACTTCTTCATCGTGCGCAACGACGAGGTGTACACCGCAACCGGCATGTACAACCTGAACGGGATCACCAGTGCTCTGGTCGTCGAGGTCGCGCGTGACGCCGGCATCCCCGCCCACCAGCAACCGTTCTCGCTCACCGAGGTCTACGCAGCCGACGAAGCATTCGTCACTGGCACGTTCGGTGGGCTGACACCGGTGCACACCATCGATGGCCGAACCATCGGAGACGGAACGCAAGGACCGATGACGGTGCGTCTGCGCGAGTTGTACGAGACCCGGGTCGCGTCCGAGGTCGCAGGTGGCTGAGGGATCAACCGGGGAGCAGCAGTTCCAGGCTCCCGACGACGGCGTGGTCCGCATCCAGTGCTGGTCCGGCCCACGCAACATCTCGACCGCACTCATGTACTCGTGGCGCGAGCGGCCCGACACGTCGGTGTACGACGAGCCGCTTTACGCGCACTACTTGACCTTCGATGACCGTGGACATCCAGGAGTCGAGGCGACGCTCGCCAGCCAGTCGACCGATGCGAACGAGGTCATCCGCGACGTCATCCTCGGCCCGTGCGACACGCCGGTCTTCTACATCAAGAACATGGCGCACCATCTCAAAGGCGTTGACCGGCGCCATCTCGCGCATACCGAGAACATCTTGCTCGTGCGTGATCCCGAGGCCATGCTCGCCTCGCTGTCGATCCAATTGCCGAACTGCGACCTCTCCGACACCGGGCTTGAGCAGTCGGTGGAGCTGCTCGACGCGATCCTCGACGAGGGCGGCCGCCCGTTGGTGATCGACTCGCAGGCCCTGCTCCGCAATCCCGATGGCGTGCTCGGCCAGGTCTGTGACCACGTCGGTATCGAGTTCGATCCGGCCGTGTTGTCATGGGACGCCGGACCGAAGCCCGAAGACGGCGCCTGGGCGCCCTACTGGTACGACAACGTCCACACCTCGACGGGATTCGGCCCACCGGCTGGCCCGAGCCGCCCGGTGCCTGCGGCGACTCGCCCCGTGCTCGAACAGGCGCTGCCGCTCTACGAGCGTTTGCTCGAGTACGCGATCAGCTAGCTACTGGGGTAGGCCAGGGACTGGGTCGGAGCGAGCGGTCGTGTGCCGCTCGCTGCTTCGACGGGCTTCTCCGTCGAAGCGTTTTCCGGCTCAGGAACGATCGTCGGGTCCGCGGGAACGATGGGCACCACAGACGGCACATCGACCGGATCGGATGGTGCGTGGTCGGTGCGGTCGAGCGCTCGGGCATTGACCGAGTCGAATGCTGCCAGCGTTGCTTCGAACGAATCCAGGTCGGGCGCTCGCTCGTCGGTCCGCGGTGCAGAGTCGTCGCGTCGAGCGACGGCGACGAGCTTCGAGGCGCGCATCGCACTCATCGGCATACCGCAATGCCATCCCTGGCCGAGGTCGAAGCCGAGTTCTCGGGCATGGGCCGCTTGTTCGGCAGTCTCGAGTCCTTCGACCACGCTGCGCAAGCCAAGCGCCCCCGCCACATCGGTGATGGAGCGCAGCAGCGCCGACGCGGTGCGCATGTCCGTGTCGAGCATGCTGACGAGGGTCCGATCCACCTTGATCGTCGAGATCGGATAGCGACGGAGATACGCGATCGAGGCATGACCGGAGCCGTAGTCGTCGACCGCGATGCCCACGCCAAGGTCGCGGAGCTGGCTGAGGGTGTCCATGACGGCGACGTCATCGGTAGCGAGCGCGGTCTCGGTGATTTCGATCTCGAGCAGCGCAGCGTCGAGTCGGCGGCGCTTCAACTCGGCCCGAACGAACGGCGCGAAGTCAGCTTCGGCGAGTTCGCGCACCGAGGTGTTGACAGCCATGGTGAGCGAGGCGCCATAGCGGTGCCATTCCGAGAGCTGGTCGAGCGCCCCGGTCAGAACCCAGCGGCCGATCTCCACGATTTCGCCAGACTCTTCGGCCAACGGAATGAACTCGTCGGGCGGGATCGAGCCGCGGGTGTGGTCTGGCCAGCGGATCAGGGCCTCGAACCCACGCAAGGGCTGCCTGGAGTCGAGCGACATCTGTGGTTGGTAGACGAGCGTGAAGGCATTCGTGGCGAGGGCGACGCGTAGGCGGCCACGCATGGCGTTGCGCTGTTGCGCGGCGACAGCCATTGCCGGTTCGAACACGGCGACGTTGTTGCGTCCACGCGACATCGCGGTTTCGAGTGCGAGCGCGGAGTGGTCGATCAGAAGAGCGCCGTCGTCGAGCGATTCGCTGGCAAGCGTTGCGATGCCGATCGTTGCGCTGAGCCGAAGGACGTGGCCTCCGATTTCGACCGGCACGGCCAGTGCGGCTCGCACGCGTTCGCCAAACTGCAGGTTGTCGACGCTCGCTGTGGTCACGATCGCGAAGCTGTCGCCGTCGAGGCGAGCAACGGTGTCGTCGGCCTCGGTGACGTTGCCAAGCCGAAGCGAGATCTCTTGGAGGACGGCGTCTCCGGTCGCTTGACCGAACCGGTCGTTGATGACCTTGAAGCCGTCGAGATCGAGCGTGAGCATTGTTGGACACTCGCCCTCGGCGACGCTCGCATCGATGCGAGCACGCACGGCGTGGCGGTTCGCAAGCCCGGTCAACGAGTCGGTCGACGCTCCCTGCATCAGGTCGTCGTGCACCCGGCGTTCGTCTTCGATGTCGCGCATCGTGACGACGATGCCGTTCACGGCGGGGTCATTCACGAGCCCGCGGAAACTCACGGAGAAGAGGCGATGCTCGGCCGCATCGAAACGGAAACGGAACTCGCCGTCGATGAGCTCCGAGCCCGAGATCGCCCTGGCGAGGAGATCCCATGCCTTGGGCAGGTCTTCTCGATCGACGCCGTCGAGCAGGTTCGTGTACGGGAACTCGCCGTTGCGGTTCACGTTGGCCCACTTCAGCACGCCGTGGCGATCAATGACCAAGGTGTGGTCGCTCGCATGATCGACCAGGGCATGCAGGCGGCGCCGCTCGCTGTCCAGTCGCTGGGCACGTCCCCGGCTCAGATGCCAAAGATGATCGAAGAGCGCCGAAACCGCGACGGTGCCGTAGCCATCGCCGAACTGCACCAGAACTTCTTCTTCGGCGAAGTGCCCACCATTCAGCACTTGGTGGGTAACGGATTCGCACGTCTGGTCAGCGGTCGCGTACATCGACCGGTGCCGTGGCAGCTCAGCGAGCGTCTTGTTGCCAAACAGCGCATACCCGAAGCCCTTCGGGCCAACGAGCGCTTGATGGAACTGGCTTCGGGACAGCAGATAAACGCCGTCCGGGGCGTGCACGACGATCGCGCGCAACGACTCGTCCGATCGGAACCACGCGTCGACATCCGAGCACGACACTGAGTCGGGCACGAGCTCGCGACGAACCGCGATCTCACCCACTCGGGGGTCGCTGGTTTCCCGCCAGGGATGTCCCTCCACTACTGACACACTCCACCTGTCGAGCGCGTTGAACGTTCCTTGAGGATTTCGTTTCCAACGGGTGCTTTGGCCCGGATACTGCGTCGCGGGCCGCGACGCCCAGGACTCTCGAACCAGGTCGCTCTGACCCCGTCGACGACCGGTGTCTGGTTTCTATTCCAGGACTTGAGGACTTGTGGCACCTGACCTTGGGGCCTGCCGCGGCCGACCGGGGGACGGGAGGGGCGGTAGCCTGATTGGCACCATGGTTTGGAAGAAACTGCTTCGCAGCGGCGAAGGCAAGAAAATGCGGGCACTGTCGGATCTCGTGCCCGAGATCAACGCGCTCGAGTCGACGATGCAGGCACTCAGCGACGATGCGTTGGCACACAAGACGGTCGAGTTCCGCGAGCAGCTGGACAACGGCGCGGACCTGAACGACATTCTGCTCGAGAGCTTCGCGGTCGCCCGCGAGGCTGGCGTGCGGATCATTGGTCAGCGCGCGTACGACGTGCAGCTGATGGGCGGCGCGTGTCTGCACTTGGGCTGGGTTGCAGAAATGAAGACGGGTGAGGGCAAGACCCTGACCTCGTTGCTCCCGACGTACCTGAATGGTCTGTCCGGCAATGGCGTGCACCAGGTGACGGTGAACGACTACCTTGCCGAGCGCGACTCCGAGTGGATCGGCCAGATCCATAACTTCCTCGGACTGAGCGTCGGCCTGATCATTCCGGGCAACAACGACCACTCGTTCAAGAAGCAGCAGTACGCCGCCGACGTCACGTACGGCACGAACAACGAGTTCGGCTTCGACTACCTCCGCGACAACATGGCGATGAGCCGCGAAGCACAGGTGCAGCGTGGCCACAACTTCTGCATCGTGGATGAGATCGACTCGATCCTCATCGACGAGGCTCGCACGCCGCTGATCATTTCGGGCCGTGTCGCCGACGCCGCCCAGCTCTACTACAAGTTCGCGTCGATCGTTCGTGGCCTCACCCGAGACCTGCACTACGAGGTCGACGAAGAGAAGCGTTCGGTCAGCCCG
>CALDGN010000258.1 GCA_937942965.1 uncultured Acidimicrobiales bacterium
ACTCCCGAACGGTTGGCCGATCTCTCGCTCGAAGAAAAGGCGGCACTGACCGCTGGTCGAGACGTCTGGACGGTCCCGGGCATCCCGCAGCTCGGCGTGCCGCCGCTCAAGATGACCGACGGGCCCAATGGCGCCCGTGGCGGCAAGTTCGTGTCGGGCGTACGTTCGGTTGCCGTGCCATGCGGCTCGGCGCTCGCGGCGACGTTCGACCCCGACCTCGTGCATCGCATCGGCAAGCTGCTCGGACGCGAGGCCCGCCAGAAACGCTGCCGGGTCCTGCTCGCGCCGACCATCAACCTGGTCCGTTCCCCGCTCTATGGCCGCAGCTTCGAGTGCTATGGCGAAGACCCGCACCTCAGCGGGCGCCTCGCCGCCGCCTTTGTGAGCGGGGTGCAGTCCGAAGGGGTCGCCACGACGGCCAAACACCTCGTCGGCAACGAAGCCGAGTACCAGCGCTACACGATCGACTCGGTGATCGATGAGCGAACGCTGCGCGAGGTGTACCTGACGCCGTTCGAATGGGCGATCCGTCACGGCGGTTCGCTCGGGATCATGACCGCCTACAACCGGCTGAACGGCACCTACTGCACCGAAGACGATGAGCTGCTCAACGGCATCTTGCGCGACGAATGGGGCTTCGAGGGCTTCATCGTGAGCGACTGGTTCGGAGCGGGCGACACGGTTGACTCGCTCGAAGCCGGGCTGGATGTCCAGATGCCCGGCCCGGATCGCTTCTTTGGCGGGCCGGTGGCAAAGGCCGTCGCAAATGGTGAAACCGAGCAAGCGCATCTCGACGCGATCATCGATCGCCGAGTGCACCTGCACACCGTTCTCGACGCATGGGACGACGACACCGCCGAGCCCGAGCTTGGCGTCGAGCACGACGAGGACCGGGCGCTCGCGCACGAAGCGGCCGCTGCGGCTATGACGTTGCTCGCGAACGACGGTCTTCTGCCCCTCGACCAAGCCGTTGGATCGGTTGCTCTGATCGGACCGAACGCATCGAAGGCTCACATCATGGGCGGTGGATCGGCCCAGCTTGCGTCGCATCGTCGGACGTCTCTCGCCGACGTGCTCGAAGAGCGACTCGGCGACCGGCTCCAGGTCGAACGTGGCTGCGTGATCGACAAAGACGCGCCGATGGTTCGCCCGAACGCAGGCTTCGAGGTCGACTTCTTCGCCAGTCCGGATTGGTCCGGCGATGTCGTCGGCTCGACGACGCGGCGAGACGGTCGCGCCATCTGGTCGGGTGAACCCCTCGAAGTGATCGGCACCTCTGCCTTTACGGCTCGCATGACGGGCCAGCTCACCATCACCGAATCAGGCCGCCACACCTTCACGCTGGTGCAGACCGATCCCAGCCGCGTGCTCATCGACGGCGAAGTCGTGCTCGATGGCGTGACCTCGCCTCCCGAACGCGGCAGCGCACTGTTCGGGAGCGGCAGCGTCGAAATCTCAGCGGACCTCGATCTCGAGGCCGGCCAAACGATCGAGGTCGTTGTCGAGCTTTCCGGCGGCGAAGGCACCGGCGTCCGTGGCGCCCAGGTCGGCCACCGCGAACCGGTGCCAGCGGATCTCATCGACCGTGCTGTCGCTGCGGCACAAGCGGCCGACGTCGCTGTCGTCGTCGTGGGAACCAGTAGCGAGTGGGAGACCGAGGGCGTCGACCGCGAGACGATCGATCTGCCCGGTGATCAAGACGCCCTCGTTGAAGCCGTGTGTGGAGCGAACGACCGCACCGTGGTCATCGTCAACACCGGAGCCCCGGTGACGATGCCGTGGGCCGACAAGCCAGCAGCCGTGCTCGCCTCGTGGCTCGGCGGCCAAGAAATGAGCCCGGCACTCGCCGACGTGCTGTTCGGCGCACTTGAGCCCGGTGGGCGACTCGCCGTCACGTTCCCCGAGCGCATCGAGCACACGCCCGCCTACGGCAACTTCCCGGGCGAGTCCAACCGCACCCCGTACGCCGAAGGCCTGCTGATCGGCTACCGCTGGTACGAGACCCGCAAGATCGGCGTGCGCTACCCGTTCGGGCACGGCGGTTCGTACTCGACCTTCGAGTGGAGCGAGCCTCGCCTCGCCGTCACCGGCGCAGCAAGCGCCACCGTCGAAGTTGATGTCACCAACACCGGAAGCCGAGCAGGCAGCGATGTCGTGCAGCTCTACGTGCTTGCACCCAGCACCCTGCCGTTGTTCCGTCCCGAGCTTGCGCTCGTAGGTTCAGCCAAGGTGCATCTCGATGCCGGAGCGACCGGCACAGCCCGCATCGAGCTGCGGCCGCGGTCGTTCGCCTATTGGAACCCGGCGAACGCTGAACACCTCGTGATCGAGGAAACCAAGGACGGCGCCGCGGCGATGTCGCGCGGCGGGGGAGAACCCACGGTCGATCAGGCGGGCTGGTATATCGATGCGGGCAGCTACCGGCTTGCGGTGGCGCGTTCAAGCGCCGACCACGTTGCCGAAGTCACGATGGACATCTCGTCGCCGCTCGGCCCGCTGGCCGGCGACGACTCGCTTCCCTAAGCGGGAAGACGACGAAGAGGTTGATCTAGTCGAGGAACTCGGGCTCGCGGGCGACGAGTTCATCCCAGAACGGCTGGAACTGGAACCAGCCCGAGAGTTCTTTGCCCTGGACTTCCCAGCCTTGCTGGGCAATCTCGTCAGAGACCTCGATCGGGTCGCCTGCGGCTTCGGCCACGAGCTGTGACTGCATGCAACGTTCGAGCGCCACGAACCACCACACGGCCGCATCGACCGACTGACCCGTCGTGATGTGGCCGTGATTCTGGTGAATCATGACCTTCTTGTCGCCGAGCGAAGCTGCCATCTGCGCGGAGATCTCGGTATCGACAACCGGCGTGCCACTGCCGACGTTGCAGTAGGCGACGTCGTTGTAGAACATCGTGTGATCCTGCGTGATCATCTTGAGCGGCTTGCCCAGCGACGAGAACGTACGCCCGTACATCGAGTGGCTGTGCGCCGCAGCGATCACGTCGGGGCGCGCCTTGTGCAGCTCGCTGTGGATGGCAAACGCGGCGGTGTTGACCGGACGGTCGCCAATGACGACGTCGCCGTGGTGGTCAACACAGATGAGATCGCTGACGGTCATCAGCTTGAAGTTGTGACCAAATGGGTTGACCCAGAAACGGTCGGGAAACTCAGGGTCACGCACGGTCACGTGACCGGCGACGCCTTCGGCGAGATGCAAGCGGCCCATCGTGCGCAAACCCGCAGCGAGACGCTGCTTGCGGTGGAGGCGCTCGGCCTCGAAATCACCGTGTTCGATCGTCGAAGCTTCGACAATCCTCTGTGTCGTCTCATCGAGCGACTTCACCATGTCACACCCCCAGGGCTCTGCGTGGCCCCATCGTACTGCGCTCATGCGGCGCGACCTGAACCGGCGCAGGGGTGCGCGTCGCCTGCGGCCACCAGGCCCTACTCTCGACCCCGTGAGTCGTCAGACAGACACCGTTGATATCGAACAACTGCCCGCCGAGCTGCGCGAGCGTTTCCCCGAGGTCGTTGACGACCTCCGCAACGGCGTCATCGAAGAAGTCCCCGAGGCCGTCCTCGATCAGCTGCCATCGTCGGTCATCGACCGGATCCCCGAAGGCCTGCTCGCAAGCAACGTCAACATGACGTTCGTCATCGTGCTCGCAGCGATTGCCGGGCTCTGCCTGATGGGATTCATGTACGGCGTCACCAAGGCCGCAGCCAAGGCAGCGTTCTTCTTCTTGGTGCTCGGCGCAATCGCAGCGATCGTGCTCTATACCCAGCTCTAGGGTTCTTCTGGGTAGATGTACACAGATGGCGCTAGGTCATCTGCCGGCGGACACTCAGAACGTTGAAATAGTGCGGTTTCTGCGCGTATTCCCACGAGGCGCACACTTCTGTTGTGGCTGACGTCACGTAGACAACAACTATGTAATTCGTTAGCGTTTTCATCAAGTCCAGAGCGTCCAGATCCAACGTTCCCCCACTCGGATTTCGACGCTAGTAACGCCCCGCCCTTTCCCCCTCGGCGGGGCGTTCGGACGTTTTGGGACGGGTTCGAAACGCCGACCGACGCCGACAGGCCGGGTAGGGGAGCAATCCCTACCGCAGGTGCCGATTACGGCGCTCCGCAGAGCGCTACCGTACGGACCGTGCTGACCTTCTTCTCGAGGGTGATTCGGCTGTTCCTCGTCGTCACCCTCCTGGGTACGACGGTCGTGGCAGCCGGTGCTGCCGTCGCCCCCCGCATCTTTGATCTCAAGAACGCCGTCGATGGCGAAGCCGCGTTCGAAGTCACGCTGTCTGTCCTCGACACCCGTAGCGAGCTTTACGACAAGGACGGCAACCTCATTCACCGGTTCAGCACCGACGGCTCGAACCGTGAGCTGCTCACACTCGACCAGATGCCAGAGCAGCTGATCACCTCGGTCGTCACGGTCGAAGATGCCGAGTTTTGGGACCATCCCGGCGTGAACCTGCGGGCAACGTTCCGTGCCCTCGTCGAGAACGTCGGCGCAGGTGGTATTTCCCAGGGTGGTTCGACGATCAGCCAGCAGCTCGTGAAGCAGCAGGTGCTCGAAGACGACGATCCGTCGATTCCTCGCAAGATCCGCGAGGCGGTCGTCTCGTGGCGCATGGAAGAACAGCTGTCCAAGGAAGAAATCCTCGAGGCGTACCTCAACAGCGTGTACTTCGGCGAAGGCGCCTATGGCGTGCAGGCGGCCGCCGAGGTCTACTTCGGCAAAGACGCCAAGGATCTCGACTGGCCCGAAACCGCCATGCTCGCCTCGCTGATCTCGAGCCCAGCGACCTACAACCCGTTCTTGAACCCCGACGAGGCTCGCCGCCAACGCTCCATCGTGTTCAACCGCCTGGTCGAAGTCGGCGCGATCGATCAAGAAGAGGCCCGTTTCTACAACCGAGTTCCGTTGCCCGAAAAGAGCAACACGATCGAAGACGTCCCGCCCGAGGACTACTACGTGGCCGAAGTTCGGCGTCGATTCCTCGATGGCGACCTGATCGCGAACCAGAGCCCAGACCTGATCGACGCCATCGGCGAAACGCGCGAAGAGCGCATCACTGCGATGTTCCGAGGCGGCCTGCGGATCCACACCACCTATGACCGTGACGCCCAGCGCGAAGCGGAACGAGCACGCGACCAGGTTGTGCCCGAACTCGACCCGTCCGATGACCGTGAGTTCACGATGGCGATCGCTGCCATCGAGCCTGAATCTGGCGCAGTTCGTGCGCTCGTCGGTGGCCCTCGCTTCCAAGATCGCAAGTTCAACCTCGCCACTCAGGGCGATCGCCAGCCCGGCTCGTCGTTCAAGACGTTCGTGCTCGTGACGGCGCTGGAGAACGGCTACATCCCGAACGACACGATTTCTGGCGTCGGCCCCTGTCAGTTCGACAATCCCGGCTCAGTTGATCCGATCTACGAGGTCACCAACTTCGGTAACTCCGGTGGCAGCGTCGACACCCTGACGAACCAGGTCACCCGATCGTCGAACTGCGCGTTCGTTCGCCTCGGCAAGGTCGTCGGCATCCCCAGTGTGATCGAGACCGCAATCCGCCTTGGTGTGAACCTCGACCCAGTCCGGGATAACAACTTGTCGCTCCCGCTGGGTGCAACCGAAGTGCGCCCGCTCGAGGTCGCCAGCGCCTATGCGACGATCGCCAACGGCGGTGTCCGCCACGAGCCGTACTACATCGAGCGAATCGAAGACTCGAAGGGCAACGTGCTCTATGAGCGTGTGCCCGAGGGCAACCGGGTGCTCGCCGACGATGTGGCATGCATGGCAACCGAGGTCCTGGAACAGAACGTGGTCCGAGGGACCGGCACCCGCGCTCAGGTCGTTGACCAGCCAGCTGGCGGCAAGACCGGTACGACCGAGAACTTCAGCGACGCCTGGTTCGTTGGCTTCACACCGCAGCTGGCAACGGCGGTCTGGATGGGTAACCCCGAAGCTCGCGTCGAGATGGAAAACGTTGGCGGCCGCAACGTGACCGGTGGCTCGTTCCCCGCCGAGGCCTGGGGCCAGTTCATGAACGCCTATCACGAAGAGCTCGAATCGGTCCCGTTCCCCGATTGCGGCGAGCCGACGCGACCCGGTCGCTTCATCCGCGATGACGGCGAGCTGAGCTCGCAGAACCCGTGCTCGGCCTATCCGGGCTACTCGCCGACTGACACGACGGGTGACGGCACCGTCGACCAGTGCATCGTCAACCCCGGCGCCTACGGCTACGTGCGCTGCGGCGCCTTTGAGACCGACAACGGCGTGCTGCTCGAACAGTTCTGTAACCCCGCTTCTGCCGGAGCACGCGGCGGCGCTGGTGCGGCGGGTCAACGAGGCGTGCAGTGCAACCCTGGTGCCCGCCCGGTCGACATCAATGGTGATGGCCTCGCCGACACCTGTGCGCCGGACCCGGTGCAGCAACAGCAGCAGGCCCAGCAGCAGCAACAAGCCCAGCAGAACTCGACGCTGTGCGACCCCGGGTACACGCCACAAGACATCAACGGCGACGGCCGAGCCGATGTCTGCCAGTTCACGGGCGGCCAGCAGCAACAGCAACAACAGCAGCAGAACAACCCGTGCCCGGCCGGCTTCCCGTATGGCCGAGACACCAACGGCGACGGCGCAATCGATACCTGCTACTCGGCTCCCTGATCGCTTCCGATGCGCCGTCGACCGGTGCCGGAACAATGACTCGCCCCGAGATGCTGCACGAGGCCTCGAGACCGGCCACACTGAGGGCATGACGCTTGCCCAGCTGTTGGTCGTCCAGGCACACGATTCTGCGATTGATCGGCTTCGCCACCAGCGGACCACGCTTCCTGAGTTTCAGGCTTTGACGGACTGCGACGAAGAACGGACGCACCTCGAGACGCAGCGGGCCGAGGTCGACGAACGCCGCCACGTACTCGCTCGCGAGCAGAAGCGCCACGAGGACGAGGTCGCGATCATCGTCGACCGGCGGGACAAAGAGAACGAGCGGCTCTATTCGGGAGCGATCACTGCGCACAAAGACCTGCAGGCGATCCAAGCCGAGCTAACCGTGCTGGCCGAACGCCAAGAAGGCATCGAAGATCAGGTGCTCGAACTGATGGAATCGATCGAGCCGGTCGATGCGGAGCTCGCGGACTTCGATGCCAAGCTCGCCGATGTCGCTGATCGCAAGGCCAAAGTCGAACAATCGCTTGCTGACTCCCAAGCGGCGATTGATGCCGAGATCGAAACCGAAACGGCCGCACGAGCCGAAGCGATCAGCAGCGTCGACGACGCGCTCGTGACCGAGTACGAACGATGCCGCGCCGACTTGGGCGGTGTCGGGATTGCCCGACTCAACCACAAGACGTGCGAAGGCTGCCACCTGCAGCTTGCTGCTGTTGACTACGACCGTGTCCGCAAGGAAACGGTCAACGTCGTCGTGCACTGTCCCGAGTGCGAGCGCATCCTCGTTCGGGACTGAGCCCACTCGACATGGTTCTTTGGTTTCTCGGACTGTCGTTCGCGCTCGTCCTGATGGTCTTCGATACGCCGCTCCTGGACTACCGGCTGGTCATGCTTGGGTCGGTACTGCCATGGCTTGACCGCCTGTGGGCGCCGCCTTGGGTGCTCCACAGCGTCTTGTTTCCTGTTCTGGTCATGAGCGCTGTGATGGTCGTGTTCCGAGGTCAGCGGCTGCGACAGCGGCGCTGGCTTGGTCTGGCAATAGGCACGTTTATGCATCTTCTGCTCGCGGGCACCTTCACGAGCGGCGAGCTGTTTTGGTGGCCAGCACTCGGATTCGATGTTGACGGGCTCGCTCCGCGAACGCCCGGTCTCGGTCTTGCGATCGTGCTCGAAGCGATTGGCCTGTTCGTGCTCGTGTGGCTGGCGCGTCGACTGGGTCTTGCCCAAGCAGAGCGACGAGACTTGTTCGTACGAACCGGTCACATCGATCGGGCCGTGCTGCGGTGAACGCACTTCGTCTGCGCCACGTCCGTAACGACCGCCACTAGGGGAGACGCTCGAATGCTGATCATGTTGCGCCACGGGCGTACCGAGGCGAACGCCCAGGGATTGCTCCAAGGGCGTATTGACCCTCCGCTCGACGATCTGGGCGTGCAACAAGCCGCCGCTGCGGCCGCCTGGCTCGGTCCTGTCGACCGTGTCATCGCGAGTCCGCTCCAGCGCGCCCAACAGACCGCAGGCGCGTTCGGCGTTGCTGTCGAGACCGACGAGCGTTTCATCGAGCTCAACTACGGCGAATGGGAAGGGCGGCCCGTACGTGACGTGCCCGCGGAGACGTGGCAGACCTGGCGCTCCGATCTCGACTTTCGCCCGCCGTCAGGCGAGACACTCAACGAACTCGGCACCCGCGTGCGCACGGCTCTCGACGAACTCGTCGCCCAGGCCGAGCGCAGCAACATCGTGGTCGTCAGCCATGTGTCGCCAATCAAGGCCGCGGTCGCGTGGGCGCTCGATGTCACCGATCAGGCAACCTGGCGCACCCGGCTCGGGCAGGCAGCTATTTGCCAGATCGGTATCAATGCCGGTGTGCCGCAGCTGATCGAGTTCAACACCACGGCGCACCTCAAGGACGTCGGCTAGCCGACGACCGCAGGCGAGACGCTCAACCGGTCTGGCGGCGGACCTCGTCAAGCTCGCGCTCCAGGCGGGTGATCCGGGCCGTCAGCTCGGCTTCGCGCCGAGCGGACTCTCGGGACCGTTCTTCGGCAGAAGCGGTTGCTTCGCGGACCCGCTCTTCGGCGTGTTGGCGGTGTTTGGCGACGAGCGATTCGAGCTCGGCCAGCTGAGCGGATCGATCTTCGATCGCACGATCCACGGCTTGGTGGGCTTCGGCGGTGCGGCGAACGACATCGTCTCGCAGCGCCGCGTTGCGTTCCTTCTCGGCCGTCAATGACTTCTTGGCTACGGCCAGTTCGTCGCGGAGACCCTGTTCGAGCTCGTTGTGCTTCTGCTGGCTGTAGCGGGTCTGCTTGCGCACGTTGGTGAGTTCGGCCCGGTACTGACGCTCGGCCTGACGGAGTTCGTCGAGCTCGGTCGTGAGACGTTTCTCGGTCGCACGGAGATCCGAGATGGTCTGCTTCGTGAGGCCGAGCTGGCGCTCGGTCTCTTGCTCGGCTTGGCCCCGCGTCTTGGCGATCTCTTCGCGATGGCGCTCGGCGAGGCGACCGAGGTCGGCCTTGTGGCGCTCTCGCTCACGGGTGAGGGCCTCGTCGTACTCTTGGTGCTGGCGATCGAGAGCGGCTTGATGGTCGGCGCGGCTCGACGCCAACAAGTCATCGAGCTCGGTGCGGCTCTCAGACATGCTGCGGCGATTGATCGACTCGACCGATTCGATCTGCTCTCGGAACTCGCGGCGGGCGTTGTCGAGCGCCCGGTCAGCCGCATCTCGTTCGTTGGTGAGTTCACGCAGGTGGCTGATCCGCTCGGACTCGAGCTGGCCGCGCAAGGTGCCGATCTCGGCTTCGAGTGCCTCTGCCTGAGCCTCGAGGTCACCAATCCGGTGCTGATCGTCGCCGGACAACCGCTTGACCTGGGCGGCGGAGATCCTTGCTTCTTTGCGGGCCTCGGCGAGTTCTCGTTTGAGGTCGCCGAGCTGACGCTCGAAATCGGCCTCGACGTTGCCAAGGGTCTCGGTGTGCTCAAGAACGAGGTCGTTGATACGGGCCTCGTAACGTGTTTGGAGATTCTCTAGCTCTCGCTCGGTTTCGAGACCGAGTCGGACGTCATCGTGAAGGTCGGACACATCGGCCTTTGCTGGTTCTGGATCCGGAGTGGGTTGCAGATTGGAGGGGACTGGCTCGGCATCGAAGAGATCGTCGAAGTCGACGTCGCTCGGCAAGCTTGGGTCGACCACCGGTGCCGCATGGCGAACAACCGGAGGCGCCTGCCTCGGCGCCGCTGGCTGCCGCGCTGCGGGATGCTGTGGAGCGGGCTGTGGCGTGGGTTGTTGCGGAGCGGGCTGTGGCGTGGGTCGTGCCACGGGTGCAGAGGCCGGCTGGACTGGCACTGGATGGGCTGCGGGCGCCCGGTTCGCCGGAGCCTGGGATGCCGGAGCTTGGGGTGTGTGGGCCTCAGGCTCATCGCCAGAACGCCAGCTTGAGCTGGTCGTCGGCGGTCGGGCAACCATCGAACTCGCCGCCGATGAGAACGCATTCGAAGGCCGATCTGAAGCATCGAGTTCGCCCGTCGGGGCGGTGCCAAGGATCCGCACGTCGTCCGCGACGTGCACGCCCTCGGGTCGTGGCGCTGGCAACGGTTGGTGGTGCGCTCCGGCCGGAGCGACAGTGGCTTCGTCGCCACGAAGATCGACCATCGGCCCGTCGAACGGTGCGGCCCGGCTCGGCTGGGGCGCAGCAAACGCCGGGTCGTCGAGCAGGGGCCCATGATGTGGGTCAATGCCCGGGGACGGCGGCAACGGGTCGGCAGCGAGGTAGGCATCGGGCGCGTCGTGGGGTTCGGCGAGGGTGCTGAGGCCGGCAGAAGGAGCAACCGCAGGGCGAATCGGCGCAGGCCGCTCGGTGTCTTCGGGCCGGGCGCGAGTTGGCAAGACGCCTCGCAACGTTCGAAGCGAGCTCACGGCGAAGCCCATGAGGGCCCCGAGCAAGGATCCGATGAGTACGTGCGCCATGCGGCTTGGAGCGACCGGCGACGGATTCGGTTCTGCAGCGTCGGCGATGCGGACCGCAGTGGTGGTCTGCGATTGCTCGTAGAACTGGGCGACCCGGTTCGCGGCATCGGCGGCGTCGTTCGGATCGGCGGCGCGAGACGTGATGCTCAGCAGGTCGGCGATCTCGTTCGGCTCGACTTCGATCTCGGGGAGGAACCCCAGCGAGGCGGCCGCAGGCGACAGCACCCGGTCCGACAAGATAAGCGCCGCTTCGTCACCCATGGTGCCCAGCGGGTTGTTGACGCTGACGATCGCCCGAGACTCATAGACGGGCTCGCGGACGCTGAAGACGACCAGGCCAATGACCAGCCCGACGAGCGCGAAACCAGCAACAATCCAGCGCGAGGCGAAGGCCTCGAGCGACGCCGCAGAACCCCTGTCACTCACTGTCTGAGACACTAGTTGCTGGAAATCAGCCGTTTGGGGAGGCTCCGAGTCGGCGTCGAAGCTCGGCGATCGTTGCCTCGAGCGTGGTTTCGCGGCGGGCGGCAGTTTCCTCGAGCGCACGCAACTGCTCGTTCAGTTGCTGGATCTCGTTCGCCTGCTGAGCCTCGACCTCGTCACGGAACTCGATGTCGCTGCGCCGCGCCCAATCGGCGTCGGATGCGGTAGTTGCCGATTCGCGCAACAGATTGCGGACGACCTCGTTCGTGCGTCGTCGTTCGTCGGCGAGTCGTTGCTCAGTCCGGGCCAAGAGCTCGGTGAGGTCGTTATTGCGCCGCTCCATCTGGCGGTGTTCCTCGCGCAGCCGTCGCTCTGTCTGGCTGTGCAACAGCTGGGCCTGTTCGACCCGGCGGTCGGAGCTGGCGATCTCGGCTTCGAGCTGCGCTGCTCGCTGCTGCGCGGTGCGGGCATCGAGCAGGGCGACGTCGAGGCGCTCGTGTAGATCGTCGAGCTCTGCTGATTGTTCTGCTTGGAGGTCAGTGAGCGCTCGTTCTTCGAGGCTCGCCAGCTGATCGGCGTGATGAGTGCGGGCGTCGGTGAGCCGTTGCTCGTAGTCCTTGTGGGCATCATCAAGGGCCCGCTGGTGATCGGATTCGAGCTCGGCCATGACGGCCTCGGCCTCGTTGCGCTGGGCCGTGAGCAGGTTGCGGTTGGTTTGAGCCAGTTGGTTCAGGGTCACTCGATGCTCGCGATGAATACGATCGAGTTCGTCCTGATTCTCGAGACGAGCGCTGGCGACCGCGGTGCTGTGCGTGACCCGTTCTTCATCGAGGCTTCGTTGATATCGCTCGATCTCGATTCGTAGAAACTCGATCTCGGCCACAAGATCTTCGTTGGCGGCCGTGCGACGGTTCTCAACGGCTGCGGAGGTCCGTTGCGCACGCTCGACTTCGTCAGCCGACGCAGCCAAGGCGGTCTCGAGCTCGGTGACGCGATCCTCGAGCTGCGACCGAGCGCTGTCTCGACGTTCCTGCACCCGCTCGATCTCGGCCCGAGCGAGTTCGAGGTCGCTTCGCAGACCCTCGACTTCGACCTCGTGGTCCGCGATGAGTTCGTCGCGTTCTTCGCGATGGCGAGTCCGCTCCTCGTCCATCCGGAGTTGGTAGGTCGCGATCTCATCGCCGAGGAAGGCGATCTGGCCGACGAGCTGGTCATCTTCGCTGGCCGATGTGTTCGTCCGCGTCTGGGGCGGGCGCAACGATTCGAGGTCGTCGTCGAACGCTTCGTCGTCGCCCGCAAACCGATCGATCAATGGGTCGAGGTTCGCGCTTGTGCGATCGACCAGATCCCGGAACCCTCGGCTCACGGCGAGCGGCGGGTCGGGCACATCGAGTTCCGGCAGCGGGTCGGAAGCGGTATCGCTGGATGCGGTGTCGTCGCCCGCGCTGTTTTCGGCCGCACTGTCCTCGGCCTCGCTGTCTTCGGCCGCGCTGTCTTCGGCCGCACTGTCCTCGGCGGTCTCGTCGGAATCCGGTGCGGGATCTTCGCCTTCGTCGATCACACGCGTCTCATCGGGCAAAGGATCGTCATCGGCAGGGGTGTCGTCGTCGGCGGGCGTGTCGTCATCGAAGAAGACCTCATCATCAAGGAATACCTCGCCTGCGGGTCCATCGGTGTGTAGGGCGGCGAGCTCGCCAGCGTCGGAGGTGTCGTCATGCATGCGGTTCTCGGCTTCTGGCTCGTCTGCTTCTGGCTGGGCTGCTTCTGGCTCGTCTGCTTCTGGCTGGGCTGCTTCTGGCTCATCGGGTTCATCTGCATGTGGCTGTTCTGGTTCGCCTGCAGCAGAGATGTCCGCACCAGGAATCGTGATCGTCGTCGTCTCGGCTCGCTCGTCTTCCGGGTTGTCGTCGGCCCAGATCGGTTCGGCAACCGCGGCCGCGGCCTCTTGGAACGAGCGCGGGCGAGGACGAGCTGTTGGTGGAGCGGCAGCGATGGCGCTGACGGAGGCCGCCATCGCCGATTCGACGGCATTGCTGGGCTGAGGTTCGTCGACGCCTTGAGCGCCATCGGGGATGTCCTCGAGCGTGGTCCACGTCGGCACAAAGGTCACGGAATCGTCGACTCGTGGGGGACGCAACGCAGTCTGCAAAATCAGGCCGAGCAATGCGCCGATGCCGACGCCAATCGTCAGGTTGAACATGCGACGAGGCGAGGCCGGGTCCGACGGTGCGCTCGCTGCCGCCGAGAGGCGCACGCCGTCTTCGTCGACGCCAGCCACGAACGCCGTCGCTGCGGCATTCGCCGTGCGTGCCGCTGCATCGGCATTGTCGCTGCTGCCGACGAACCGTATGGCACCGACCTCGTCGACGACCTCGAGACTCTGGCCATCAGAGCCGGTGAAGCTCGTTTGATTGGCGGCTCCGAGCAGCTGGTTCGCATCGAGGCGTTCGGGCAGCACGACGGTCGCCGATGCGTCATAGCGAACAGCCATGGCCGCGGTGACCAGTGCGGCGACGAGGGCTCCGAGACCCATCAGAACGATGACAAAGCTGGCGCGCTGAACCAGCCGCCGGGGTCGGCGTGCAGCGTCGGGCGCGTCATCAGCCCCGCTCGTCTGGTCCCTCCTCAGAGCCACGGTGCTCCGACGCTACTACTGGTCGTCGTCGGCGCCCGTGACGGTGGTTGCAGTCGGCCGAACGGCGATCGGTAAGGTCGGTCCATGACACGCACGATCGACACCGGAACCGACCACCTCCTGGCCCGAGTCGAGGACCGAGTTGGAGTGATCACGATCAACCGTCCCGAGCGCCGCAACGCGCTGTCGCCCGAGATGTACTCCGGCATCGACACGGCGCTCACCGACATGCGTGATGACGACGAGGTCCGGTGCGTGATGGTGACGGGCGCCCAGGGAGCCTTCTGCGCCGGTGGCGATGTCAAGGCCATGAACGAATCCCACCAGAACGGCACAGGGTTCCGGGCCGAAATGACGCGTGAGGAACGGCTCGCCGATCTCCAACAACGCCAGCGCGAGGTCTCGCTTGCGATGCACGAGTTTCCCAAGCCGGTGATCGCAGCGATCCCGGGTGCCGCCGCCGGCGCTGGTCTGTCGATCGCCCTGGCCGCTGACCTCCGTATTGCGGCGCCTGAGGCGCTCCTTGTGACCGCATTTGCGAACATTGGAGCGTCGGGCGACTTCGGCGGCTCCTGGTTCTTGACTCGCCTCGTCGGCGAATCCAAAGCCAAAGAGTTGTACTTCCGATCGCCGCGACTGAGCGCAGACGAAGCCGCTGACCTTGGGCTCGTCAACCAGGTCCTACGGGGCGACACCTCGTTCGAGCAGCAGGCAATGGAGTGGTGCATGGACATCGCCACGCGGGCGCCGTTGGCGTTGAGCGCCATCAAAGAAAACATGAATCGAGCGTGGCTGGTCGACCTAGGCACGGCGCTCGATGCCGAAGCCGAGAACATGACGGCAACGATGCGCACCAAGGATCACAAAGAGGCCGTGGCCGCGTTCGTCGAGAAGCGCACTGCGGTGTTCAAGGGCGAGTAGCTCGCCGGCCGAGAGCTAGCGACGCGAGCGCAACGCCTGCGTGGCCGCAACATCGACCGAGCGACCATCGCTTGCGAGGACCACGCCGTAGTCGGCGGCCGCTGCCTCG
>CALDGN010000259.1 GCA_937942965.1 uncultured Acidimicrobiales bacterium
CGAGTAGCTCGCGGGCACGCCCGAGCCGAAATCTGTGCAGTTCACCCGCCCAGAGCGGGACAACTGCACACAGAACGCTCCTCAAGTCGCCGCTTCCTGGGCCGACGGGATTGAGATGCCTGCCCTAGATCTCATGGAGAGGTCCACGGTGCGCGACGATCGCGCCGTCATGACTTCGCCCGACCATGAGACGGATGCCCCTGCCGGATGGCGCGGGTTGCCGACGGGCATTGCGCTGGGCGCCGTGCTCGTGATGATCACGATCGTCACCGTCGTCTCGTCCGATGTCTTCGATGGGCGCCTCTTTGGCCCCGACGCGTTCTCGCGTATCAATCGCCTGGAGCACAACATCGCGAGTGGCGACTGGTCCAACGACAGCTTCCCGCTGTCGAACGCCCCGTTCGGCGAGCGAATCCAATGGACCCAGGCGCTCGACGTCTTCATCCTGGCGCTCGCCGCACCCCTGGCGCTATTCCTCGGATGGGAAGACGGACTCTTCGTCGGCGGCTCACTCGTCAGCCCGATCTTCCATGTCGCTGCCGTCGTACTGGCCGTCTGGGCCGCCCGAGCGATCACGGACATCCGCCGTGGGCTGTTCGCCGTTGGCCTCATCGTCGTGGTGCAAGTGCGGATGATCATCCCGTTCGCCATGGGACGCCCCGATCACCACGGCCTCATCCTCACCTTGTTCATTGCCCATCTTGGTGCGCTGTTGTGGGCGCTCATGGAACCCGAGCGACGAATGCGCTGGGTCTCGATCGCCGCCGCGCTCGGAGCGATCAGCGTCTGGGTCAGTCCCGAAGGACTGCTGACCGTCGCACCGGCGGTTGTCTGGCTTGGCTGCCAGTGGATTCTGTCAGGCACCTGGGGCGCCGAGATGCGCCGCTACGGCATCGTCGCTGCGTCGGTGCTCGCCCTGACCTGGCTCGTCGACGCTCCGCCCTCGGGACACTTCGACGTCGTCTACGACCGCCTGTCCATCGTGCATGTCACCATGTTCGCCCTGCTCGCAGCACTGGCCGTCGTGCTGTCGAACGCCAAGCTTGCAACGGCTGGCCGCCGCGCTGCGCTGGCTCTCGGTGGCTCCGCTGTTGCGCTCGCTGTGCTCTCTGTCGTGGCGCCGAAGCTCCATCACGGACCGATGGCCGACGTGCCTGAGGACCTGTGGACGTTCTTCCTGTCCGACAGCGAAGAGTGGACGCCGCTCTTTGACGGTGGCTTCTCGCTCGGCGCGTTCGTGTCGACGCTGGCTCTGCCGCTCATCGCGCTCGCCGGCTATGTCGTCCGCTATCGGACCGGCAATCCCGCCGTCGTTCTGTTGGCGATCAACCATGTCGTATTCGCTGTGCTCGCAATGCAACAGATCCGTTGGGCCGCCTATCTCGGCTTCCTCGATGCGCTCGCGCTCGCTTGGATGCTCGGGCTCGTGCTGCGCCGCTTCGACACGATGCACCTCGGCGTCGCGTCGAAGGCCCTCGCCGGCGTCGCCGTGCTGGGAGCCATGGCCGCCAACCCGCTGCTGCTTGCGCTCGCCCCTCCGTCGCAAACGACCGCCGCCATCGCAGCTGCTGGCCTCGAAGGCACCTGCGGCGAAGTTGATGCGACTGCGGCACTCGAGAACGAACCGACAGGGACCGTCCTCGCGCCACTCTTTTGGGGGCCAGAGCTCACGTACATGACCGGCCACTCCGTGATCGGCAGCCCAATGCACCGCAACGTCGACGGCATCCGCTTCACCCACGACGTGATGGTCGAAGCGCCGAGCGATGCACAGGCACAACTAGCCGAACGAGGCATCACCCACATCGTGTGGTGTGAGGGCGGCGAATGGGCACCCCGTGTCAGCGGCGACGGCCTCTACGCCGCGCTCCAAGCGGGCGACATTCCCGAGTGGCTCGAAGTGACGAGCGAGCCGGGCACTCGCCTGCAGATGGGCCGGATCGCTACAGGCGTTCCAGGCGAGTGATGATCTCGTCGACGTCATCGGTCGACGTGAGCGGGTTCACGAAACAGAAGCGGTAGCAGGGCTCGCCCTGGTGGCGTGACGGCACGACGAACGCCGTGCCTTCGTCCATCACGTTCATGCTCCACTGTTGATACTGCCCGGCTGTCCAGCCGTCACGCTCGAAGGCAACGACCGACAGCACCGGATCGAGCAGCAGCGTCAGATAGTCAGCATCGCGGACCGCTTGGGCGGCGTACCGGCTCATCTCCATCGTCGTATCGATCGCCGCTGCGTAGGCATCGGTGCCGTGTGCCGCGAGCGAGAACCAGAACGGCAGGCCGCGGACCCGGCGGGTCAGGTGGGCGGCGAAGTCCGATGGGTTCCAGTCGCCCCACTCGTCGAGAAACGCCAGGTATCCGGCGCTCTGCATATGGGAGCGGCGGCCGTCGTCGGGGTCTCGATAGATGAGGGCGCAGCAGTCGAACGGAGCGAACAGCCACTTGTGCGGGTCGACGATGAAGCTGTCAGCTAGCTCAATGCCGTCGAACAGTGGACGCCACGTCGGCGATGCCATGGCTGCGGCGCCGTAGGCCCCGTCGACATGCATCCAGACCCCGTGGGCTTGGCAGGCTTCGCCGATGCCGCGCAGGTCGTCGATGATCCCCAGGTTCGTCGTACCCGACGTCGCAATCACTGCGGCGACTCGATCGCCGTGCTCCTCGAGCGCAGCGGCGACCGCCTGGCCGGTCAGGCGGAAGCCATCGTCGGTCTCCACAGGAATCACGTCGGCGTCCATGATCGAGGCCATCGACTTGACCGATGAATGGGTCTGCTTCGATGCAATGAACGCCCAACGGTCCGGACGGTTGCCTCGACGGTGTTCCATCGCATCGCGAGCTGCGACCATCGCCGACAGATTGCCCATCGTGCCGCCGGGCACGAACACGCCGCCGGCGCCGTCGGGAAGCCCCGCCAGTTGCACCAGCCAGTCGAGCGCCTGGTTCTCGGCGAACACCGCACCGGCACCTTCGAGCCAGCTGCCGCCGTAGATCGAGCTCGCGCCGACCGCGAGGTCGAACAGCACCGACGTCTCTGTCGGAGCTGCCGGGACGAAGGAGAGATAGCGCTCGTGATCGACCGACAGCGACGCGGGATGCAGCACGTCTTCGAACAGCCGCATCGCCTCGGTCGCCCCGATGCCATCGGCGGTCACCGTCTCGCCACACAGCCGAAGGAGTTCCTCGGGCGACTTCGGCGCTCCCAGCTCGATCGGATGCCGCTCGGTCCGCTCACGGGCGAACCGGAGCACCGCGTCCGCAACGTCGGCTATCGACTCGTCAAACTTGTGCATGTCGCTCGCTTACGTTCCCATTAGGCGACGCCGGCCCAGATGGCGAAGCGTTCGTCGAGATCGTTTTCAGCGTCGGTGTCATCGAAGCCGCCCCACGTAAACAGACGGCTTCGGGTCTCGCCGTCGGGGAACAGAATCGGATTGTCCGCCAACGCAGCCGACTCGGCGCCTTGTGCTCGCAGCTCATCCTGGACGCCGATCACCGGCGAGATGTACTGCACGAAGCTCGTGTTCGCCGCCGCCACCGCAGGGTCGTAGAAGTTGTTCATCCACTGGGTCGCCCACCGGACGTTCGATGCGCCCTTGGGAATCACCATCGTGTCGAACCAGCGAATTGCGCCATTGTCCGGAACGATGAACTGGATGTCGGGACGGTCAGCTTGCAGCTGCACGACATCGCCGGACCACGCCATCGCCGCAGCGACCGAACCTGACCGCAGCTGATCGGCAAACTCGTTGAATCCCCAGCTGGCGAACTGTCCGTCGGAGCCAGCGCGCTGCAGCCGGTCGAAGCCTGCCTCGGCCGTCGACGGCGTCGGACGCGCCGGATCATCGCCGTTCGCCAGCATTGCCATTCCGACCGCTTCGCGCATCTCGCCGATCATGGCGACACGACCCCGAAGGTCAGCCGCAAACAAGTCTTCGATGCTGGTCAGCTCGCGGCCGGTCAACGCAGGGTCATAGGCAATACCGGTGATGCCCGCTTGCCACGGCATGTGGAAGCGAGCGCCGCGGTCCCAACCGTTGGTCAGATAATCAGCCGCAATGTTGACGTGGTTCGGAATCAGTTCGAGCGGCAGGGGCTCGACCTGGCCGGCAGCGATGAGCTGGGCGGCCAGCCAGTTCGTCGGCATGACGACGTCCCACTGCGCGCCGAAGAGATCTTGCCCCGTGTAGTTATCGGCCCATTCCTCGCTGTAGTCGACGTCGACCTCGACCGCACTCGCGATGAGTGACGGGTCGACATAGTCCGGCCAGTTGAGTACTCGCAGCTGCGAATCGGCGGTAATGACTTGCTCGGCGACTGAGCGAGGCTGAGCACAGCCGGTGAGCGCAAGGGCTCCGGTTGCGCCGAGACCTGCCATGAACGAGCGTCGGCCGATCGGGCGTTGAAGTCGTGGGGTTGGTTGCACCGGGCCTCGCCTTGTCGATCCGCCGGTCATTGGTACTCACGCAATCGCAACGAGTAGCCCGACCACACCAGCACGGCGACGATGACCGTCACGGCGATGATGATCCATCGAAGCCAACGCACCAGGTCGACGGCGTAGTCGACCTCGTCGAAGAACTGTTGCCGGTTGTCGAGCAGGAGCGCTTCAGCCGTGGCATTGAATGCGTTGAATGCGTCGTTCGCCGAGCCGCTGGTGATGCGTTCAGCCTCGGCGACGTTGCCCGCGCCGAGTGCAACTTCGATCGCCGAGCTCTCGACGACGTAGCGATCCCAACGGGTGCGCACTTCTCCAGCGAGCGCCCCTTCACGCGAGGTGTCGGCCAGCCCGACGACAGCATCGAGTCGGGATTCGGTTGCCGTGCGATCGTCCATGACGACCGAGTCGACCGAGCTCGCACCGGCGAGCACGGCGGCGTTTTCGGCGGCGCGGTGCGTGAAGGCCAGGTCGAGCAAGCCGCCGCTCGCTTCGATCGACTGGTACGCATCGCCATCTGCAGTGTCGAACGCCTGACGCTGCGCCACATAGACCGAGCCCGAATACACGAGCCACCCGATGACAGCAACGGTGGCCAGCAGCAGCGGCACGTTGATGATTCGATGGAAGCGTTGGTACAGCCAGAACTGGCCGAGCCCGAGCAGGATCAACAGTGCCGCGAAGATCACGAACGTCACGATGAAGCCACCACCGCCGGTCTCGTCGGCCAGCTTGGTTTGGAAGCGGCGGTTCACCAGATCGACCTGGGGCGAGATCTGGTTGCGGGTGACATCGCCGGCCTCGGCGATCACGGCGTTGCCCGATGCGTCGTCGGCGATTGCCGACGAACGAGCGCTTTCGACGAGCGAGACATACCGGGTCGTCAGCGCCGCGACCTGTTCGAGCGCAGCGTGCGATTCTGGGTCGTCGCCCACCGAGGCCGCGACCCGTTCGAGTCCCGACGCCGCTCGCTCGATCGCCGACTCGTAGATGCGGCGTTGTTCTCGATTACCTGACGGGCCAGCGAGGTGGACTGAGACCGCAGCCGCATGCGCTTCAGCGAAGCTCGCCTGCACCTGCTGGTTCACGACCAGCACTTCGCCGGTCGACTCGGCGAGCTGATCGGTGTTATCGGTCAACTGGTCGGCAAGAACCCATCCGAGGACGCCAGCGACGAGCGTGGCGAACACGGTGAAGACGGCCAAGCTGCGCACGATGTCGGGCGTCGTGTCGATCCGCCACCACGGCGACGAACTTGGAGCAGCGGGAACCGTCGCGCCGCTCGCAACAGCCGTCTGAAGTGCGCTGGGCGCAGATGGTGGCGCAGGTGCCGTCACCCGATCAGTATGGCCCACGTTGCAAGGAGCGCAGCGACGAACAACAGGCTCTCTAGGCTCAAGAGCGATGGACACCAGCCAAATCGACGGCAGGTTGCAGGAATACACGGCGGCCGAGCATCGCATCGGTGCCAACTTGCATGAGCTTGAAGACCACGCCGTATACCGGCTGTTCACGAGTGGCGTGCTGCAAGGCAAGACGCAGGCAGCCTTCGCTGCCGTCCAGTCCGCAGATCCTTCGCTCTGGGACTTGTACACGGTCCTCAGTTCCGCACTCGACCGGGCCCGCGCCTTGCGGGGAACTCGGTCCTGGATCAGCGGCGATGAACGGGCCGAACTCATCAAACTGCTCGACGGTCGCGAGATCGTCATCCGAAGCGACGACGTCCCGCTGCTCAACCGTGACCTCACCGCCAGCGCCGAACGCGTCGACCGAGCCTCGTTCGCCGAGCTGATCGACCGCATGCGCCATATGTACGAACCGGTGCGAGCCGCGGTCGCGCAAGCAGATGCGATTCTCGATGGGCTACTCCCCCGCCTGACCTCGGCTGACCAGACCCTCGCTCGGCTGCGCACTGACACCGCCGCCCTGGGATTGGACGAACGAGCCCTCACTCGCATCGGCGAGACGATCGCTCGCATCCGCGACCTCTCCTTGACCGATCCGCTCTCCATCCCAGCGAGCGCCCGAGCTTCGCTCGACCAGGCACTCCACGACGCAGGCACCAAGGTCGCCGAGGCTCAATCGAGCCACGATGCGATCGCCCACGACCTGTCCCAGGCCCACGACCTGCTTGATCGATGCCGCTCTCTGATCGCCGACGCCGTAGCGGCTCGCGAACAAGCGACGCACAAGGTCGTGCTTCACGCACCACTGCCTGTTGCACCGAACGTGAACGCCATCGACGGCCCCCGGGGTCTCGCCGCGACGTTGCAGCCAGTGACCGCACAGCGGGGCCCGTGGCAACAGACCCGGCGCGAGCTCGACGGGTGGATGCAGCGAGCCCACCGCTTCGAACGCCAACTCGAACGGGTGACCCAACGGATTCACGCCCCGCTCGAGCGCCGAGCGGAGCTGCGTGGTCGCCTCAGCGCCTTCCGTGCCAAAATGTCGGGCGTTGGACGCAGCGAAGACGCGGCCTTGACCGAACTGAGCGACGAAGTGCACAACGAGCTCTACACCTCTCCTAGCGATCTCGACCGAGCGGAACGACTGCTTGGCGAGTTCACCGCGATGATGGCGACATGACGCCCCCGCCTCCCACGGCGTGCACCCAAGGAGGGTGTGGCGGCTCGATTCTGGGCGACGGCTACTGCGACACCTGCGGGTTCGCTGCGAGCGCGAGTCCAGCGCCCGCTTCGGCGCCCGCAGCCCATACACCGCCACCTGCATCCGCTCCCGCTGCATCGGCTCCCGCACGCCAGCTGAACGTCAGCGCCGCCGGCACAGCCTGCAACGAAACCGGTTGCGGTGGAACGGTGCTCGCGGATGGCTACTGCAACACCTGCGGCATGGCCGCGTCGGCGCCGGCTCCCGCCTCGAGCGCTTCACCCGCCACGGGGGCCAACCCGATCAGCGCGGCGAGTTCGCCCGCCAGTGCACCGGCATCGATGGCGGTCCCGACCGAGCCGCGCCTGTCCCAAGTCGTCAGTGGATCGACCGGTTCGAGCGAGGCTCGACGCACCGCTGCCACCCGACGCAGCGCCCGCAGCGGTACCGGTCTGGGCCTCGGCCTGGTGCAGGTCGCCCCGACCCCGGTCGGCGACCCGAGCCTGGCGCTCATGTCGGCCGAGAAGATCCAGTCGGTGCTCGACGAGGTCCCCGAAGACGAGCGGTTCTGCCGCAACTGCGATTCGCCCGTGGGCCGAGGCCGAGACGGCCGCCCCGGACGACCCGAAGGCTTCTGCGGCACGTGTCGAACCGCATTCAACTTCGTCACCAACGCACCCGTACTCAAGCCCGGCGACCTCGTCGGCAACCAGTACGAGATCCTCGGCCCGCTTGCCCACGGCGGCATGG
The DNA here is from genome assembly GCA_937942965.1 of uncultured Acidimicrobiales bacterium. Lineage (GTDB taxonomy): Bacteria > Actinomycetota > Acidimicrobiia > Acidimicrobiales > UBA10347 > UBA10347. The sequence continues at coordinate 7,799 of CALDGN010000259.1, forward strand.
GCTGGATCTATCTGGGCCGAGACAAGGCCGTCAGCGACCGTTGGGTCGTGCTCAAAGGCCTGCTGAACGAAGACGATCCCGATGCGATCGCGTCGGCCGTCGCCGAGCGCCAATTCCTCGCTCGCATTGAGCACGGCAACATCGTCAACATCTACAACTTCGTGACCTGGGCCGGAGCTGGCTACATCGTCATGGAGTTCGTGGGCGGCGAATCGCTCAACTCCAAGCTCAAGCGCCTGCGACGCGAACAAGGCTCGCAGCACGCCCGTCTTCCGCTCGACCAAGCGATCGCCTACATGCTCGCGATCTTGCCGGCGCTCGGGTACCTGCACGGCCAGGGTCTGGTCTACAACGACCTCAAGCCAGCCAACGTCATGGCGACCGCCGACGACGTCAAGCTGATCGATGTCGGCGGCGTGATGCTCGTCGACGACGACCAAGCCGCGATCTTCGGCACGCAGGGTTTCCAAGCTCCCGAGGTCGCCGCGGCTGGCCCGTCGGTGCCGTCGGACTTGTACACGGCAGGCCGCACCCTTGCGGTGCTGACCATGCCGTTCCTGTTCCACCAGGGCGAATGGCTGAACCGGATCCCGTCGGCGGCCGAACAGCCGCTGCTCGCCCAATGGGAGTCCTTCCACCGCTTCTTACTCAAGGCCACGGCGCCGCATCCCGATGATCGCTTCCAGACCGCCGACGAGATGCGAGACCAACTCGTCGGCGTGCTCCGCGAAGTCGTGGCCGTGTCGACCGGCGCACCCAAGCCCGTCCCGAGCCAGCTGTTCAGCGGCGACCGGCTGACCGAGCTCCTCGTCGACGATCGCGATGCCGCCGAGGCGCCTGACTGGCGAGCACTTCCCCAGCCTCGGATCGTGGCGACCGATGCTGCTGCAAGCTTCCTGCTCGGGCTGCCAAACGACGACCCTTCCCAGGCAGCGAAACTGCTGCAATCGGCGGTCGACGCCAAACAGGTGCCGTGGACTCACGAGGCCGCGTTCTTGTCCGCCCAGCTCGCGTTCGAAGAAGGCCGCGACCCCAAGCCGTACCTCGATGCACTCGCTGCCGTCGACCCGTGGGACTGGCGCATCCGCTGGATCGAGGGCCTGATCTCGCTGCGCTACAACCGCGCCTCCGCCGCCGCAGAGACGTTCAGCCAGGTCTGGACACAGCTGCCTGGCGAGATCGCTCCGAAGCTTGCCGTCGGCCTCGCCGCCGAGATGCTCGGCGAACACGATCGTTCCATTCGCCTGTACGAGTCGATCGTCGCCACCGATCCAACCTATGTCACGGCATCGTTCGGCCTCGCCCGCTGCCGGGCCGCACTCAGCGACCGAGCGGGAGCCGTCCAGGCCTACCAGCGGGTCCCGGCGAGCTCGGCCGGGTTCTACGACGCCCGCGTCGCCGCAGCCCGCACCTGGGTCAGTTCGCTCGACGGTTCCGAACCGGCTGCTGATGACATCGTCTCGGCCGTGAGCATGATCGACGGCATCACCCTCGATGCCGAAGAGCGGGCCGACGTCTCGCTCGAGATCCTGCACCAGGCCGTGCAAGGACTCGACCGCGGCACCATCAAGCCCGACGAGTCCAAGAAGATCTTTGGCCGGCCGTTCACCGCCGACGGGCTTCGAGGACAGCTTGAACAGACGTATCGCGACCTCGCTCGCCTGGCGCCAACGCGGCCCGAGCGGATCGCGCTGATCGACAAGGCCAATCAGATCCGCAAGGTCTCGATCTGGTGAGCGGACGAACCTGCACAACCTGTGGCGAGATCGCGCCCGACGATGCCAACTGGTGCGAAGCCTGCGGCAACGACCTGGCGACGCCTGCAGAGGCTCCGGCCGAGCCGGCCTACGTCGCCACGGTCCCGTGTGTGTCATGCAACGCCGACATGGCCGAGATCACTGACGACGGCTGGTGCCAGCAGTGCGGCACGAAGCAGCCAGCGCCGGGCGATCACGTCGTCGATGACCAGGGCACCTTCGCCGTGGTCTCCGACCGGGGTCGCAAGCACCGCACGAACGAAGACGCAGGCGCCGTCGGCGCCAACGACCAAGTGCTTGCGCTCGTCGTCTGCGACGGCGTCTCATCGACCGACGACGCCCAACACGCCTCACAAGCGGCAGCTGCCGCTGCCGTCCAGGTGCTCCTCGACTCGGGATCGCCTGCCGGAGCACGCCTCCACGAAGCCGCGCTTGCCGCGCAACGAGCGGTTGTCGACGCAACGCCAGCCGTCGTCGAGACACCGCCCTCGTGCACGTTCGTGGCTGCCCTCGTTGCGCTGGGCGACGAGCCCTCCAAGATCACCATCGGCTGGCTCGGCGACAGCCGCGCTTATTGGTCAGCTGACTCGGGCACCCGGCTGCTCACCCAAGATCACACCTGGGCGATCGAGCAGCGCATGATCGGCGCCATGAGCCCCGAAGAAATCGAGGCCGACGAGCGGGCCCACTCGATCACTCGGTGGCTGGGGAAAGACGCGCTCGACGTCACCCCCGAGGTCGTCGAGATCTCGATCGATGAGCCCGGCTTCTTGGTCGTGTGCTCCGATGGGCTTTGGAACTACGCAGAGCCGCTCGACGAGTTCCACCAGCTGATCAGCGATACCTATGCGCCCGGCATCGAGATCGTTGATCTGGCCGAGAAGCTCGTCACCTTCGCTAACGACGCCGGTGGCCATGACAACATCACCGTGGCGCTGGCCCGCTTCCCCCTGACCGAATCCGATTCCCCAGACCCCGCAACTCCAGACCCCGCAACCCCAGACACTGCACTTCCAGACACGAGCGAGAGCTGATATGTCCGATTTTCAAGCCGACGTCTTCCAGAACGAGTACCTCCCTGCGGGCGGCAACACGCTCGACGCTGTCATCACCGTGAACAGCTCGGCCACTGCCTCGCCCCGAGGCGGAAGCGGCGGCAAGAGCCTCGTCGAGGTCATCATCATCGACGTGTCGGGCTCGATGAACGAGGACCGCGGCCGCAAGATCCAGGCCGCCAAGCTCGCAACCATGGCCGCCGTCGACACGCTCGACGACGGTGTCGAGTTCGCCATCATCGCTGGCACCGACCGCGCCCACCAGCTGTTCCCTCGCCAAGGCCTGGCGACCGCCGATGCCGCGTCTCGCAAAGCGGCCAAGGACATCATCAACCGAGTCCGCGCCGATGGCGGCACCGCGATCGGCACCTGGCTACAGCTCGCCGCCCAGATCCACCGGGCCCGACCCGACGCGATCAGCCACAGCATCTTGTTGACCGACGGCAAGAACCAGCACGAGGCGCCGCATGTCTTGCAAGCCTCGATCGATGCGTGCGTCGGCCTGTTCCAGTGCGACTGCCGTGGCCTCGGCACCGATTGGAACATCAGCGAAATGCGTCTGGTCGCCAACGCGCTGTTGGGCACGGTCGACATCATCCCGAGCCCCGACGACATGGTCCCCGAGTTCCAGTCGCTGATCGCCTCGGCGATGAAGCGAGAGGTCGGCAAGGTCGCGCTGCGCTTGTGGAGCCCCAAGGGCGCCGAGATCGAGTTCCTCAAGCAGGTCTCCCCGACGATCGAGGACCTGACGCCCAAGGCCGTTGCGATCAACGACCTCACCAGCGACTACCCGCTCGGCGCATGGTCGCCGAACGAGAGCCGTGACTATCACCTGCGGGTCCGGATCCCGGCGGGCGGTGTCGGCGATGAGCGGCTCGGCGCACGCGTCATGCTGGCAATCGACGACGAGGCCGAACCGGTCGCACTCGTACGAGCGATCTGGACCGACGACGAGAACCTGTCGACCCGGATCAATCGCGAGGTCGCCCACTACACCGGCCAAGCGGAGCTCGCCGAAGCGATCCACGACGGGCTTGCCGCCCGCGCCGCCGGCGATGATGGCTCGGCCACCATGAAACTCGGCCGAGCCGTGCAGATCGCACACGAGACCGGCAATGTCGCCTCGGCCCGGCTGCTTGAAAAAGTCGTCGACATCGAGGACCCCAAGACCGGCACGGTTCGCCTCAAGCGCAACGTCGCCGTCGAAGACGAGATGGCACTCGACGTGCGCGCGACCCGCACGGTGCGGGTTGGCAAGCAGGGCCAATGAGCTCGACCTGCCCCAACGGCCACGAATCCGAGTGGGCCGATTGGTGTTCGGTCTGCGGCGAGAACCTCGGCGGCAGCGCGCCGTCGGCAAGCACTCCCGCTGCCACGTCAGCCACCGCGCCTGACGCTGCTGCTGCGCCCGTCGCATCCGGCGAAGCTGGCGCAACCTGCACCAACTGCGGCGAGATCGCGCACCCCGACGACGCCTTCTGCGAAGTCTGTGGCTACGACTTCGCTAGCGGCACCTTGCCCGTCATCGTCGAAGCGGCGCCAGCTGCTGCTCCCGATCAGCCCGCTGCCGCGGCTCCCGCGCCGACCGGCCCTCGCACACCGCTGACCGTCACCGTTGTGATCGACACCGAGTTCTTTGCCGCGACGACGGCCGATGTCGAGCTCACCCTCCCCGACCCGCTGCCCGAGTCAGCAGAGATCACCCTCACCGCATCGAAGAACCTGGTTGGCCGCCACTCCGAAAGCCGCGGCATCCTCCCCGAGATCGATGTCGAAGCACTCACCAACGACCCTGGTGTGTCGTCGCGTCACCTGATGTTCGAACGCACGGACAGCGATATCTGGACGTTCACCGATCTCGGTTCGACGAACGGCACGTACCTGAGCAGCGAAGCGTCCGCCGACCCGATCACGGCCGGCGCCGCGCTTCCGGTGAACGACGGGCTGAAGATCTGGCTGGGCGCGTGGACCCGCCTCGATCTGTCACTACCCGCTCCAGATCCAGCGCACTGAGCAGCCCACTTTCAATTGGCAGCTCAGCGCATCAATCGTGATTTTCTCCGCTGCCAGATACGAGGCCCGGTCGTTACTGGCAGCCCAGAGCTTCGTAGGTGAAGCACCCAGCTGCCAGATCCGTCGGCGCCGCCGTGCGAACCCTTAGCTGGCGACCTTTTCGAGTGGCGCCCAGCTGAGCATGACGCGCTTCTC
>CALDGN010000260.1 GCA_937942965.1 uncultured Acidimicrobiales bacterium
GCTTCCGAGGATCGCCAGCAACGACACCGCAGCTGCAGCGTGCATCAGGTGGTGATTGAGTTCGGGCTTGGCTCGGGCGACGACGCCGATGACGACGAAGACGATGCCGACGAAGGCCGGAATCAGCGACGTGACGCTGCCCGAGTCCGACAGGATCGTGACCACGATTCCGAGGACGATGAGTGCTGCGCCGGTGATGAGTGCTTTGGTTCCCACAAGGGCCGAGCGTACGCCGAATAGGCAGTCACGCGGCGAGTCCGAGGGTGTGGCGACCACCTCTTGCCGGGGAAGGTAAAGGTGGCCGCCACTGGGTTGCGCCGTCGGGCTGACGCCAGCGTGGGTATGGCGCGCACTCGACGAGTTGCGCTCCTGCCATCAACTTCGTAATTTATCTACGTACTAATGGGGAGGTCAAATCCTGAGCTCAGGTTTCTTGGCCGCAATCCGATGGATGTGGGATGGATCGGAACGACGTTGCCGGCTGGCTTCGGGCCACGGTGAAGTGCGGCGACCTTGTACTCAGTGGGAGCACCGACCGGCTGTCCCGGCTGATTCGCTGGGGCACGCTGAGCGACTACAGCCATTGCGCGTTGGCGTTGAGTAACGAGTGCTTCTTCGAGTCCTACGACTGGTCGGGCACGCCGACCGAGGACGACGACGGGGTGGCCACGATCGCCGTCGACCAGTACGCGAAGCGTGGGCGGTTGCGGCGCATTGCGGTGCTTCGTCCGATCGGGCTGGACGAGGATCAGTTCTGCGACGTGGCACACAAGGCGACGCACTACAGCCCGGCGTTTCCGTCGACGGTTGGCGTGCTGCTTGCCCTGGCTGGCCTTGGGGACCATCCGACGGTTCGCATCCCAGGGGCGCGCCGGTATGTGGAGAATCGCATGCACCTCCTCGGCGACGGAGCGGCACGGGTGACGTGCGCCGAGCTTGCGGCACGGGTGTATCTCGAAGCGGGCATGTCGCTGACCTTCCAGACGCTTCGGTTGCTCCGCTACGTCGAGCTGTTGCGCAGCGCTGAATGGGAGCCGTTGCGAGCCGGTCCTGTACCTCGAACCGTCGAGACCACAGGGCGTCGCGAAGAAGACCGTGCTTCGCTGTCGGCGTTTGTTGCGGGATTTGCGAAGGCCGTCGCAGCGACCTCGCGAGAGAAGTCGATGCCCGACTGGGCTGACTTGTTAGTTCCGGGCGATTTCATGCACTCCCCCAACTTCCGTGTCGCAGGAAAGTCAGACGTGTGGTGAGCACAACGTTCGGCAGAGTTCTCGGGCGCGCTCTCGGAAAACCGGACGCTTTGGTGATTGGATAGCGGGATGAGAGGTAAGCCCGGGGCGTCAGAGGAGACGCGCGAAGAGTTGCTCGATGCAGGTCTACGCGTGCTGCTGCGCGATGGGTTGCCACCCGGCTTCAACGTGAAGATCACCGATGTCGTCAAAGAGGCGAATCGGACGACCGGTGCGGCGTATCAGATCTGGAAGTCACAGCAGGACTACCGGCTCGAGCTCGCCGTGCACGTCGCCCGAAGCGTGTCGTATGCAGATCCGACGGTCCTGGTTGGCGAGCTCGAGGCGGCCCTTGCCAACGAGACCGACATCTTCGGCGTCGTCAACACGGTCGGCCGCGCGTACTTCGAGCATCTGGTGTCGCGTCCCGAGTTCTATCTCGCGCTGCACTTCTGGGCGACGGCCGACAACCTGCCGGCCGAGGTCAGGTCCGCAGTCGAAGAGGGCTACCGCGAGATCCAGTCATCGTTCGAGGCGTTCTTCGCGCTGGTGTTGGCGTACTTCAGAGTCGAGATCGTGGCGCCGCACACGCTCGAGACCTTGACGACGATCGCCAGCGTCTCAACCGAGGGCATGGCGCTCCGGTACCGGTTCGCAGCGACCGACGCAGAACGAGAACAGCTCGTGGGCCTCTATGTCGGCATGCTCACCTCACAGCTCCAAGCGATAACCGACGCGACCTCCGAGAGTTAGCCAACTGCACCGAGGCGGCCGAGACCCGGCTCGGCCATGCGGTTACACCCTTGGCGCCCAGGTTGACGATCGGTTGCGGTTGACATAAGGTTGCCACATGGCTTCAGTTGATCTTGCCCTCGATCCACAACTGGCTGCAGAGCGTTTGCTCGACGTCGAACCCGAGGGGCCGTGGCTCGATGCGTTCCTCGAACGACTGACCACGCTTCGCCGTAGCCGCGGCCTGGCCGACGTGCTCGACACCTGGGGGCTGAGCCAAGCCGAGTTCGGCGATCTCGTGGGCGTGTCTCGCCAGGCCGTGTGCAAGTGGCTGACCCGGCTTCCCTCCGATCGAGAGATCATGGTCGCCGACCTGGCCGCCGCGACCGACGTGCTCGCGCACTACGTGCGCCGGGAACGGATCCCCGCCGTCGTGCGTCGGCCCGCGCCGGGGCTTGGAAACCGTTCGATGCTCGACCTGATCGCCGCCGGCGAAACTGCCGAGATTCTCACCGCCACTCGGGCGATGTTCGACCCTGCCGGCGCCGTCGCCTAGCTCCCCTGCCCAGGCTGTCTCACCGTTCACTCACACTCTGTCTATGAGACCCAAGACCGAGCAGCTCGACGATGGCCACCGGTGGCTGCGCATCGCCGACCCGACGTGGAACGACCCGCTTGATCCGACGTTCGCCGCCGAGTTCGGCGGCCGTTGGAACCCGCCTGGCGGGCATCCGACGCTGTATCTGAACGAGGACATCGTGACGGCTCGGCTGAACCTGCGGGCCTGGTCGGCGAACTGGCCGTGGGAGCCCGAGGACCTACGCCCCGAGCATGCGCCGGTGCTGGTCGAGGCCACACTCCCCCGAGACCAAACCGTCGCCGACGCCCATACGCCCGCCGGGCTCAAGGCGCTTGGCCTGCCAGCGTCGTATCCGCAGCACGCGAACGGACGCCCCGTCGGCCACGGCACGTGCCAGCCGATCGGCACTGCGGTCTCCGAACATGGCCTGCGAGGCATCCGGGCCCGCTCCGCCCAGACCCCACTCGGCGCCGGCCGCGAGCTCGCATGGTTTCCCGCATCACAACGATCGAAGGCCCGCTTGGTCTCGATCCGCACCTTCAACGACTGGTACTGGAGCTAGCGCTCAGCCCCGAAGGCGCAGCTCAGCGACCGCTGCGTCGTG
>CALDGN010000261.1 GCA_937942965.1 uncultured Acidimicrobiales bacterium
CGAACGCGTGCTCGAGATGATCCAGCGCAAGGCCGACGGCGAAGACGTGCTCGTCCTCGAAGAAGCTGCTCCGGCCGCGAGCTCACAGGTCGTCGATCTGATGGCCGCACTCGAAGCCAGCGTGTCCGCCGCCAAAGAAGCACGCGGTCGTCATCCCTCGTCGAATGAAAAGAAGCCGGCCAAGAAGAAGGCCACCAAGGCCAAGGCCAAGAAGGCGTCGTAAGACCTCGTAGCGGCGAATCTTTGCGCCGCTCTTCCTGCAGCCTCGTCGACCCTGATTCACTGGGGGCATGGCCAAGGGATCAGAAGTCGAGGTCGAGGTCGGTGAGCGCAAGCTCCGTCTGACGAACCTCGAGAAGACGCTGTACCCCGACGCGGACTTCACCAAGGCGCAGGTCATCGACTATTTCGTGCGCATCGCCCCCGTCATGCTTCCTCACATCGAGGACCGCGGGATCACGATGCGGCGCTACCCCGACGGCGTCGATGCCGAGTCGTTCTTCAACAAGCGGTGTCCCGACTGGAAACCTGACTGGATGCAGGCCGTGCGGGGACCGGGGGAGAGCTCGGGCCCGATCGACTACTGCCAGCTCAGCGAGGTCGCAGCGCTTGCGTGGTCGGCCAATCTTGCCGCGCTCGAGATCCACGCACCGATGGCGCGCAGCGAGAACATCGACGAGCCCACGATGGTGGTCTACGACCTGGACCCGGGTGAAGGAACCACGATCGTCGAGTGTTGTCAGATCGCACTCGTCTTGCGGGACCTGCTGAACACCGTTGGCCTCGAAGCGTGGCCGAAGACCTCGGGCTCCAAGGGCATGCAGCTTTACGTGCCGTTGAACACGCCGCATGAGCACGAGCACGCCAGCTCGTTCGCCCGAGCGACCGGCCAGCTGCTCGAGCGTGATCTCCCGGACCGCGTCACCACGACGATGGCCAAGGCGAAACGAACTGGCAAGATCTTCATCGACTGGAGCCAGAACAGTCGCCACAAGACCACGATCGCCCCGTACAGCCTGCGGGCTCGGAGCCAGCCGACCGTCTCGACCCCCATCTCCTGGGACGAAGTGAGCGACGGCGCCGATGGCGATTCTCTGGTCTTCACCGCTGCAGACGTCTTGGACCGAGTCAGCACGTTCGGTGACCTGTTCGCGGACACCCTCACACTTGAACAGCGACTCCCTACGGGCGGCGGGTAACGTCGACAGCTGATTCGTCCTGTCACCAACCGCGGGAGACCAACCGTGACAACCCCCGAACTCAAGCTCAGCCGCCGGGCCCCAGCATCGAGCGGACTCCACGCAGTCCCGATGACGAGCGAAACCGTCGGCGACGAAGCCGGCGACTTCCCCTGGAAGCAAGTTGCGGCGCAGGGCTTCGGGGGCAACGTCGGCGAGAGCTGCGTGCTCAGCGTTGGCGATCAAGTGATCTGTCTGATCGGTCTCGGCGCCGCAGACGATGTCGAAGCCCAGACCTGGCGACGCGCTGGCGTCACCCTCGCCCGAGCTGCATCTCGGGTCAAGGCCGCCTCGATCGACGTCGACGGCGACACCGACATCGAGTCGCTCGCCGAAGGTCTCGTGCTTGGTAGCTACGGCTACAGCGAGTTCAAGAGCGATGCGAAGAAGCCAACGCTCAAGACCATCACGATCGCTGGCACGACCAGCAAGAAGTCAACCGAGTCGGTCGCACTTGGTCAGGCTCGCGCCGAAGCCGCATGCCTGACGCGTGACTTCGTGAACGAGCCGGGTGGCAGCTTGACGCCCGAGAAGTTCGCCAACGAGGCCCGCAAGATCGCCAAGCAGTCCGGCTTGACCATCAAGGTCCTCGGCCTTCCCGAAATCAAGAAAGCCAAGCTCGGGGGTCTCCTCGGCGTGAACCGTGGCAGCACGCTGCCGCCGCGCCTTGTTGAAATGTCGTGGCGCTCCGGCGTCCGCGGCGCCCCGACGATCGCGCTCGTTGGCAAGGGCATCACGTTCGACGCTGGCGGACTGTCGATCAAGAGCACCGCAGGCATGTCCACCATGAAGTGCGACATGGGCGGCGGCGGTGCTGTCCTCGGCGCCATGTCTGCGCTGCCAAGCCTCAAGCCCAAGGTCAACGTCAAGGCCTGGGTCCCGATGACCGACAACATGCTCGGCGGCGATGCGATGCGCATGGGCGACGTGCTCAAGATGCGCAACGGAAAGACCGTCGAGGTGCTGAACACCGATGCCGAAGGTCGCTTGATTCTCGCCGACGGTCTCTCGCTTGCCTCCGAAGCCAAGCCCGACGCGATCATCGACCTGGCCACGCTGACCGGCGCCGCCATGGTCTCGCTCGGCAAGGACTACGCAGCGCTCATGTCAAACAACGACGGCTTCGCTGCCCAGGTCGAAGCCGCCGCCGACGAAGCTGGCGAACTGGTGTGGCGCCTGCCGCTACCCGCTCGCTACCGCAAGCTGCTCGACTCGCCGATCGCCGACATGAAGAACATCGGCGGCGCCTACGGTGGCTCGATCACCGCAGCGCTGTTCCTCCAAGAGTTCGTGGCCGATGGCATTCCGTGGGCTCACCTCGACATTGCCGGACCAGCGTTCACCGACTCGGCCACCGAGCTCGGCCCCAAGGGTGGCTCTGGCTATGGCGTGCGCACGTTGCTGAACCTCATCGAAAACTTCACTGCGCCGACCGCCGAGTAGAACTCGACAATCGGCGCAGCATGGGGTTCCCGCGAGCTTCCGCCCAGCCTCTGGGTTAGGCGTCTGGGTTCGTTGGGCGCTCTGGTGACAGGTGGTCGAACGTTGGCAGCTCTCGCAGCTCCAACATTGCCGCAACGATGTCGAGACCCTCAGATGCGAGCGCGCCTCGAGTCGAGGACACGTGGCCGTCGGCGTCGATCAAGATGCTCGTCGGCTGTTGAATCACGCTGAAGCGTCGCCAGAGCTCGAGCCCATCATCGACCAGGTTCATGACGTTGTCCGGGCCGTCGAGCCCCGCGGTCGTGACGAACTCGTCGTAGGACTCTGCGTCGCCCTGCGAGTGAACCATCACAAAGTTGATCCCCGGGTAGCGCTCGGCCGCAGCAGCGATCTCGGGAGCTTCACGGGTGCAGACCGGACACGTCGGCACGCTGAAGGTGATCAGCGCCGGGCGGTCCCGGTACAGGTCAAGGCCGTCGATCATTTCACCGGTCGTGAGTTCTTCGGCGAAGAACACGAACGGCTCGATGGCGGGGTCGTCGGTACCGACTTCGATGCGGTCCTCGTCGATGTAGGCGAGCGACTCGGGCGTGCCTTCGTCGTCGGCCGATAGGCCGAGCGACGTCGTTGTCCGAGGCGCTGCGTCTTCGACGACGGCAGTGTCATCGATGATCGGTGTGGTCGTTTCGAGCGAGATGCCGCTGTTGTTGCTGCAGGCGGTTGCGAACAGCAACAGCGCCAGCAGCGACGTGACCATGCGGCGGGGCCGGTTGGTTCGGGTGGTCATGTGAGCTCCAGTAGGGGGCGGGGGCGATGGCGGGTTGCTGCTGTTGCGGTGCGAGCGGTGCCGGTGCCGATTAGGAAGCGGGCAGTGCCGTAAGCGAGGCCTTTTCGAAGGCGACGGCTGACAGCGTTGAGACCAGGCCGACGTAGCCGCCAGGGTTCGCGGTCTTGGTTTCGCCGACGATCTCGCCGTTGAACTCGATCTGGATGACGCCGCTCTGTTGGATGACGGCGATCGTGTCGGTGCCTTGGGTGCGGACATCGGCGCCGCCGATGAACTGGTAGTACCCGGCGTTGTCGTAGGTGCCCCAGCGGATCACGGAGCCGCCGTTGGCGAGGTCTACGACCATGGCACCGGAACGAGTCAGTTCGCTCGACTGGTTGAAGACCAGGCCACCCTGGTTGACGCCTGCGAGTCCTCGGAATGATGCCTCGTAGCGGAAGTTCTCGACCTGAGGCGTCTTGAGGAGGGCGGTGTAGTCGTAGCCGCAGTCGCGGATCTGGCGGAGGTCGCCGCCGGACTGTTCCCAGCTTCCGGACAGCACGAGCCATTCCTGAGAGCCGTCGAAGGAACTGGAGAAGATGGTGGTCGGCGATGAGTATTCGTTTGCGCTCACCGAGGTGCGGGGAAGACGGTCCTCGTTGACGGTTGCGTCACACGAAGGACCCTGGCCAAGACCAGCGTCCTCGATCTCGTAGGCCTGCTCCTGCTGCTCTTCGTATTCCTGGTTCCACTGGGCCTGGGCCGCGGCGCCTTCGCTGGTGCTCGGGGCCGTCTCTGGTTCAGCGCCATCGACGTCACGGATGCCCGGGGGCGGCGGTGCGTATGGGCACGAGCCGCCGTCGTTGGAGTTGGTGGCTTGGGCCGTCGCGACCCTGTACGCCTGTGGGTTGCCTCGGCTGTAGCCAACGACCTGGTAGATCGGACCCTTGTTCTGGCCGATGTAGAGGTTGCCGCCCGAGGTCGACCAGGCTGCGCCGAATGCGCCGGTCGATTCCAGACCCTGGACTTGGCCGCCGTTGGTGACGGTCTCTGCGACCGGGTCGAAGATGTAGAGGGTGCCGCCGGAGCTGACGCCGTAGAACTTGCCGTTTACGTTGGTGATGTCGTTGACACCGAAGTTGCCGCTCAGCGCAGGCACCGAGGTGACCTCAAGGGTGTCGACATTGATCTTCACCCAGTCACGGCCGCCGCGGGAAAGGTGGAGAAGCCCGTCGTCGGCAAAGTCGCCGGTGTAGCCGCTGACGCCGCTCGACCCGAGCTGGGTGATGGTGCCGTTGGCATCGATGCGGACCAGCTGGCCGCCCTGCGAGCCGTACATGAAGCCATCGGCAACTCGGTAGCCCATGCCGTTGTAGCCAGAGTTCTGGCCACCAATGGGGTAGTAGAGGTCGGTCGCGGGATCGAACGCGTTGAGCTGACCTGAGATGACCTGGTAGAAGCCAGGGTCACAACCAAACGTGGCTTGTGCCTCGGCAGTACCGGGGTTTGCGAATAGGAGCGTGGCGGCGAGGAACAGCGTGACGGACAGTGATCCGCCGAGACGTTGTACACGGCGCGCAGCGTTGTGGGGGGAACGGCGCATGATCCCTCGGTCGGCCCCGTTGGGACCCGAAGTAGGAGCGCTTTCTCAAGAACAGCTCTAGTCCTTGAGATCGTTGGAACCATGCGGCTTGAGCGGGATGGGAAGGTCCATACGTCGTGGGCGGAACCGCTCAGCCTCTTTAGGTTGGTGGGGTACGCGGCTACCCCGTTTGGGAGCCTGCGCCGATGGTCGAAGGGCTTCCCGATCCTCGGGCCACCGGCGCAGGCAGATCATGAACTCGCTGCTTTTGGTTGCGGTTGGTTTTGGGGCGGCGCAGTTGCGGCTTGGCGTACCGCATGCCAGGTGACGGGCGGCGTGAAGTTCCATTGCTGCAGCTGGTGCTCGACCGCTGCGGGCGACTCGCCGAGCGCAAGTAGCGACCGAGCGACGTGCGAGGCCCGCAGCACGACCGCATGCTGCTGAGGCATCGCCGCGTCGAGCCATCCGCTGTGGAGCTCACGAAGCCGAGGGGAGAGCTTGCGGGTCTGGCGCACCGACAGGGTCGGCAGCTGGCGGCGCACATGCAAGATCTCGCCCCGAAACTCGGCCAGCTTGAAGGTGATGCAGCGATCGATCGTGCGCACGATGCCCGAGCGGCCCGAGACCTTGCTGCCCAGGCCGAGCTCGACCCCCATCGTCGCGCTATCGAGCTCGAAACCGTCGGGGCTGGCGTCGAAACGTTCCGCCAGACGCCGAACGAGCAACGTGGTGCTCGGACCGAGCACCGGAAGCCAGAACGTTTCCACGTATCCCGAGCGTGGGTCATGGTCGACGGCGTCGGTCGGTGTCGCTTCGGCAATCCAGGGAAGTACGCCGAGGCGTGCGTAGCGATGAGGTGGTGGCGCAAGAGCTGCGACAGTCACGATGGCCTCCAGGCGGCGGGAGAGTGGCCGAAGCGCGTTTGGCGCTACGGCAAGTCAGGCGGGGAAGCCATGGACACTATTACATGTACTTTCATGTAATGTCAATCGCGCGGCTCAGGTCTGATGGATCCCGACCGCGCTCCACACAACCGGCTGAGCGCCAGTCGGCTCTGACCATTCTTGGCGTGAGCGCTACGGTTCCGGCGTGGACCTCGACGCAACAGTGCAGCACGCCCGAGCCCTGGTGGAACAGGCCCAGTCGGTTGCCGTGCTGACCGGTGCGGGTATCTCGACCGATTCGGGCATCCCTGACTTTCGGGGCAAAGACGGGGTGTGGACCAAGAACCCCGAGGCTGAGAAGAAGTCGCATATCAGTGTCTGGGTCGGCGACGCGGACTACCGCAAAGAACGTTGGCAGCGCTTGGCCGAAGGTTCGATCTGGGCCAAGAAAGAGCCGAACCTCGGTCATCAGTCGCTGCTTGCGCTCGAACGTGACAACAAGTTGCACACCCTCGTGACCCAGAACGTCGACGGCCTGCATCAAGCCGCAGGTTCTGCTGAAGACCTCGTCGTCGAGGTGCACGGAACGACCCGGCGCGTGAAATGCCTCGACTGTGGCGATGGGGCACCAATGGAAGTCGCACTCGATCGGGTGCGTGCTGGTGACGAAGACCCGGCGTGTAAGACCTGTGGTGGCATCCTCAAGTCGGCAACGATTTCGTTCGGTCAGTCGCTCGAAGCCGAGCCGCTCCAGCGAGCCGAAAAGGCGGCACAAGAATGCGACCTGCTGCTCGCCGTCGGCACGACGCTCGGCGTGTTCCCGGTGGCGAACATGGTTCCGATCGCAGTGAACTTCGGCGCCGAACTCATCATCGTGAACCTCGACGAGACCGGCTTCGACCATCTCGCATCGGTCGTCGTGCGAGGTTCGATCAGCGAGGTTCTGCCGACGATCGTCGGCGCCGAGGCCTGACTGCGGCGTCTGCCTCGGCTGCCCCGACTCCCTAGGCTGATCAGATGGCGACGTTCCGTGAACTGCTCTCGGCCACCAAGGCGGAAATCAACGAGGTCGACACCGAGCAGGGGAGTGTGCGTATCGGCGACGGTGCGCTCCTGCTCGACGTGCGCGAGCCTGACGAGCATGACCAGGGCGCCGTCCCGGGCTCGATGCATATCGCTCGCGGCAATCTCGAGGCCAGCATCGAAGCTCGTGTTCCCGACAAGTCGACGCCGATCGTCGTCATGTGCGCTGGTGGCGTCCGCTCGGCGTTCGCGGCGAAGACGCTCGGCGAACTTGGCTACACCGACGTCGTCTCGATGGATGGCGGCTTCAACGCGTGGAAAGACGACGGCCGCAACTGGGCCGTTCCGCAATCGCTCACCGCAGATCAGCGCAACCGCTACCAGCGACACCTGCTGTTGCCCGAGGTCGGCAACGAAGGCCAACTCAAGCTGCTCGATGCCAAGGTCTTGTGCCTGGGAGCTGGGGGTCTTGGGTCTCCGGCCGCCTTGTACCTCGCCGCCGCTGGCGTCGGCACGCTGGGCATCATCGACATGGACATCGTCGACGCGTCGAACTTGCAACGGCAGATCTTGCACAACCTCGACCGTGTCGGTGACCGCAAGGTTGACTCGGCCAAGAAGACGCTTACCGCGCTCAACCCCGACGTCAATGTCGTCACGCACGACGTGCGACTCAGCGCCGCCAATGTGATCGACATCATCAGCGGGTACGACGTCATCATCGACGGCGCCGACAACTTCCCCGTGCGCTACCTGCTGAACGATGCGTCGGTGAAGCTCGGCATCCCGGTCGTGCACGGCTCGATCTTCCGGTTCGAAGGTCAAGTCAGCGTCTTCGACCCCAAGAACGGTCCGACCTATCGGGACCTGCTGCCCGAGGCGCCGCCGGCCGAGCTGGCACCGAGCTGTGCCGAGGCTGGCGTGCTCGGCGTGCTGCCCGGCATCATCGGCTCAATTCAGGCGCTCGAGGCGATCAAGATCGTGCTCGGCCACGGCGACACGCTCGCAGGCCGGCTGCTCACCTTTGATGCGACGGACCTTGAGTTCCGTGGGTACAAACTCAAGCCAGATCCGGCAAATCAGGTGACCTGGGAGAACCGCGAGCAGATCAACATCGTTGATCTCGAAGGCCTCTGCGCCCCCGGCTGAAGAAAACCCGATGGTGACGGTGTGGCTGGAGTTGCTCCTGCTACTCTGACGACACCTCAGTGGGCGGGGTAGGTGCTTTCGCGCGAAAGCTGATGCATCACCCTTCACAAACCCCAACTGAACGAACCGCCAAGCGCTCCAAGTCGCTGGCTACGTTCGTCGCCCTCCTCCTCGTTGCGATGCTCGCACCGGTGGTGCGTTCCGCCCCGGCGGCTGCACAAGGCTCGGCAAATTTCGTGTTCCATGGCGGAGGCTGGGGCCACGGCGTCGGCATGAGCCAGAACGGCGCCCGCAACATGGCCGATCAGGGCTATGGCCACGTCGGCATCCTCAACTTCTACTACCCGAACACCGCGATCCTGCCGACGCAGCCACTAGACAACATCCGTGTGCACGTCGGTGACGCCACTCGGGTCGAGTTCAGCTCGGCGGGAAGTCTGACGTTCGAGCGCAACGGCGTCGGCATCAACTCGCTCGGCTCCGGCACGATCCAGGTCAGCGCCCATGACGGCGGCCTCCAGATCGGCAGCGTATGGACGCCAACCTCGCCCGGCGAGCCCGTAATGCTCTCGTTCCCGCAGCCGGTCAAGATCTCGAACAACGGCCACCGCTACCAGTGGGGCAAGATGCAGCTCACCGTCAAGAACGGCAAGGTTCGCGTCGTCGAAATCCTCGGCCTCGAAGACTACGTGGCCGGCATCTCCGAAATGCCTGCCGCATGGCCGCTCGAAGCTCTGATGGCTCAGGCCATCGCCGCTCGCACCTACGCCCACGAAGTCACGCTGCACCGCCGTGCCTCGACCGAGTGGGCTCAGGAATACGACATCAGCGGAACAACCGTCGACCAGAACTACATCGGTTGGGACGCACAAGACAGCGCATGGGACCAGAAATGGCTCGCGGCTGTGAAATCTACCGCCGGCGTCGAAATCGTCGACAGCGCGGGTCCGGTACGTGCCTACTACTCGGCTTCCAATGGTGGTTGGACCGAGACGGCGGCATATGTCTTTGCCAACGATGTGGCTCACACCGTGGCGGGACCGGACCCATTTGACGCCGGTGGTCATAACTGGACCGAGTGGACTCGCACCTACTCGCAAGCCGCGATGAGTCGCTGGCTCGGAGCGCATGGCGATACCTCGGTCGGCACGTTGACTGCAATCAACGTGCTCGGTGGCGAAGGCGCCTCGGCCCGCATCGATCAGGCGACGGTTGAACTCGTCGGCACGGCTGGCACGAAGCGCGTCACCGGTCGACGCCTGATGGTGGTCATGAATGCCGGGATCTTCGGACAGGGCCTAGGTCTTGACGATCACCTTCCTGGCACGTACGTGACGATCGGCAATGGTTCGAGCAATGGCTATCCACAGCCGAGTGGCCAAGCGGCTGCTCCGCAGGTCACGCCAGATCCGGTCGAAGGTTCCGACACCGATGGCGCCGTGCTTCCTGACGGGCTCGGCCCCGAACCGGGCACTGGCGTTGCGCCGCTGACCGTCGATGACGGAAGCGCCGCCGATGCTGATGCAGATGGCACTGACTCTGACGGCGCTGCTTCTGACGCCGACGGTGCTGCGGCCGCAGATCCAGCTTCAGACACGGCAGATGCGGGGCAGACCTCGTTCGCTCCGTCGCCGGACAGCATCCGGCCAGGCACGGGCGTTGCTCCGCAGCCAGCACCTGCTTCTCCCGATGCAGCACCGCAGCCCGGCACGGGTGTCGCTCCGATCCCGGCCGACGCGTCGACGTCTGCCGCAGAGACACCAGAAGCCGCACCAGGAACTGGCGTTGCACCGCTACAGCTGGATTCCGGATCCGCTTCCGGAACCTCGACGCCGCCCGAAGGCGCCCGCCTGACGCCCGGCACCGGGGTCGCTCCAGCTCCCGCGGCGACCAGCTCGACCGGAGGCACCGGTGGTGGAGACGCCTCGGCTCCGCTCCCCGAAGGCGCTGAAGTCGCCGTCGGTACCGGCGTTGCTCCTCTCGCCGCAGGCGATGCGGCCGGCCTTGCGAGCGCGGTGCTGCTGGTGACCCGCACCGCCGACGTTGACACGTCGCCTGCACAGTTCCGGGTCATCACGCCAACCGAAGCGCTCGCCGATGAGGCTGAGGCTCGCCTCTCGCAACTTTCGACCCAAGCTGCGGTCGCGCTGTTCGCTGACTTCGACATCGACGGTTATGTCGATGCGGTCGCGCCTCGCCCGGTTCACGGCGTGTGCACGGCCACCGACTGGGGCATCACCTGCGTGTCGCTCAGTGCCCTCGAGGCGCTGCAGAACGGCACCACGACGGACGAAGGCTGAGTGGTTCCGGGCGTTCGGCGCTCGGAACCGAACCAGCACATGTCGTGACCGCTTCGGACGTGACACCGATCGAAGCGGCGCCCGCGGTCACCGACCTGTTTCCTGACGGACGGGTCGAGGTCCGTCGTGTCATTGCGCATGCCGGCCATCGCTCGGCGTTGTTTCCCGAGGAGCTCGAAGCGACGCTCGATATGGCGCCCCGGCGTGTCGACGAGTTCGCTTCGGCCCGAGCGGCCGCCCACGACGCACTGCGTTCGCTTGGATCGGTGACTGCAATCCCGCGTGGAGCGCAACGCCAACCGATCTGGCCTGCGGGCATCACCGGAGCCATCACCCACACCCGGGGTCACTGCCTGGCAGCGGTGGCGCAGCGCTCGACGCCTGGTGAGTCGGGCGACTTCGTGATTGGGCTCGATGCCGAAGAACGCGAACGAGTCTCGCCCCGTGTTGCCCGCCGAATTCTCGTCGACGCCGAGAAGACACGGCTCGAGGCCGTCGTCGATTCGGAAGCACGCCAGCGGCTCGTCGCCGCCACGTTCGGTCTCAAAGAGGCGTTCTACAAGGCGCATCACCAGCTCGATGAGCGCTATCTCGGCTTCGACGTCATCGAGGTTCGACTCGATCACAACGGCCTCGCCTCGTTCACGTCAACCGGGGCAGAGTTGTCGGTCGATCCGGCGTCTGAGGTGTCGGGCCAGGTGACGGAAATCGATGGTCGCATGATTGCTGCCGTCTGGATTCAGCGGTCGGTCCGCTCG
>CALDGN010000262.1 GCA_937942965.1 uncultured Acidimicrobiales bacterium
ATCGACGATGGTTCCGTCCTGGAGACGGTGGCGCTCGACTTCGCCTTCGACGAGCAGCTGCGCGACGGCAGAAGCCGCCTCACGATGTCCGGCGAGTTGCTCTATCAAGATGATCCGGTCGCGCAGAGCTGCGCCGGCACGTGGGATGCCGTAACCCTGCCGCCTGACACAACCGCCGCTGTGAGCGAGGGCGCCACGCAGTCAGAGCGGGACGAGAACCTTCGCTATGTGCACGACAGCGCGACCCGGATCTGGGCCGACGACATCGTGGTCTACGACAACGGCACGGCGTATCCGATCCCGGCTGACTACGTCGCCGTCGAACATGGCAAGGCCACCGACCGAAGCCAGATCACGGTCGAGATGCAATGGATCGCCGACGACGGCAACGACATCTCGGTCCACTTCTACACCCGCCACGACGGTGAGCAGTGGTGGTCCTACGAGATCCGCACAAAGGTCGACCAGCCGAACCGAGACGGCGATTGGGTCTACTACCCCGGCGACAACGACACCTTCTTCTGGAACCGCGAGAACGGCGTCTACTTCCGTTCACCGCTCGGCACCTCGTACCAAGGCAACGTGCTCCTCGACAGCCTCGCAGTCACGAACCTGCGATTCGAAGCCTTCGCCGCCGAGTTCCCCGTCGACGCAGCCACCGACCTCGGCGAACGGCCGCCGCGCCCGGACTACCTCGAAGCAACGAAGCTCCATCGATTCGAAACCGAGTTCGCCCTCCTCGACGCAGACGCCGCCCACATCATCGTTGACGGCGAACGAAGTGCTCCGGCCGGCGAGATTCGAGTGAGTGCACCGTCGACCTACGTCGGGCATACCGGCTACCAGGAGATCGAGATCAACTGGCGAGCCAATGAAGATGCCGTCGGCGAGCAGCTCATGCTGTACTTCCGCACGGACGGCAGCCAGTGGTACATCTCTCGGCTCCGTGCCAGCCGCGGCGATAGTCGAGTCGACGTTTCGGACCTGGCGCTCGCAGCGACTCCACTGGGTGACGTCTTCGAGGGCGACATCGTCACCGGCCATGTCGAACTACGAGGGGTCCGGCTCGAACTGACCGGATGCGACGGTCGACACGGGCTGCTTCACCTGCGGTGCCCGCTCGACGAATAGGCGCGAAACAGCGGACTACGCGTGCGCTCGCAGCAAGGCCGAGTAGGAACGGCCGCGGGCGACCAGCGCCTGGATCTCCCCGTGCGAAAACGTCGGCGTGACCGGCACGTAGTGCACGAGCGTGCCGCCCACGAACTCGACTCGACTGCGTGTGCCTGCGACGAGCTCGTTGCTGCATTGCGAGAGCAGCTGCTGCGGAATCGCACCATTCGCGTGCCGCGTCGGATCACCGTGCATCCAGAGCGTGCGTTCGCCCAACGCATCCCAGCCGGGTAACGGCGTCAGAGTGATCGTTGGGTTGCTCCGTCGAGTATCGAGCAGGTCTTTGGCGACGAGTGAAAACGAGGCGACCGATGAGGTGACGGGCTCGACGAAGAGCGCGTACATGTCGGTCCGACTGTTTCCTGCCTGGCTCCCTTTGCTGTAGATCAGCACCTCGCCGCCGCCGGCGAGATCGCCACGAGCCAGCACTCGCTTCGACGTTCCCGAGGCGAGTAGGCGCAGCGGAGGTGCGGCTGCGAGCCAGCCATCAGCATCTGGGTCCGAGCGCATCGTGAGGCCAACCGACGAAGCCGCTGCTGCGAGCCCGTTCGCGAGCTGAGCACGGCGACGGCGACCCCACCACCAGACGACAAGGGCACCAAGCGCGAAGAAAACCAGGAGGGGCAGGAGTTCCATCGAGAGCTATCCGTTCAGACGAAGAAGGCTCGGCGACGGACTTCTTCGGGGAGTGCGGCGTAGTCGAAGTGATCGAGGCGAGCCTGCTCGGCACGGTCGAGACCCAGCGCAACCACTTCGGGTGTCATGAGTTCTTGACCGCGCACAACCTGGCCAGCCATCGGTTTCGCGAAGCGCAGACCGCGCTGGCCGATAGCGATCCGGTTGTATGCGATGTGGCCGATCTCATCGATCAGGATCTCGATGAGGCGGCGCTCCATCGACTCGCGGATCTCGGGATGATCGGGGAACAGCTGACGGGACCGTTCGAGCAGCCAGTTGAGCGTGAACACCCCCGCAATCTCTGAGCCAAGCAAGATCGGATGGAACATCGCCGGCGGCGACTTGGCCAACGCGAAGATCAACACCTTGAGCGGGAATGGCGGCGTCCATCCGTCACCCAAGTCGAGATTCCCGAAGTGCTGGGTCACGCCAAGCAGCATCCGAGTGTGAAAGGTCTCTTCGTGGGCGAGGACCTTCTCGATCCGGAAGATCGGCTCGTCGCGCTCGTAGAGCTTGGCTCGGGCCGTCGTGGTGACCTCGACGCCGTATGCCTCGCCGGCATTGATCTTGACGAAGGACAGCAACGCGAGCTCTTCGTCTCGTAAGTCGACGGGTTTGCGACCGGCGTAGCCAGCGCGGATGACGTCTTCGTTGAGCGGGCCGTCGTAGCTGCCGCCGAGCGAGGCGAGGTCGGCCATCAAGTCGTCACGTCGCTCGAAACCGGTATCGGCATCGAGGCGACCGTTGCGCTCGACCAAGAACCGTTCGTAGTCAGCAAGGAAGTCGTCGGCGGCCGACCCCTCAGGAACCGGCGCATAGAACGAGGTTGCGGCCACTCCGCTCAGCCGCCTCCGCCTACGCCAGCACCGGCGAGCAGTGCGGTGGCCGTGCGTCGTTCGGCGAGCGGCGCTTCGACGATCGGGTCGGGGCGCAGGTTCGGCTGCTGTTCCGCGAGTTCGGCTGCGCTCGGCGCATAGCGGTTCTCGTACTTCTGGCCAGACAGTTGCCGGATCGCGAACATGAGCGAGTCGGTCATGGCCCTGAAGATCAATGGATCCTCGGTCGCGTCGCCGTATTCGTGCGGGTGCAGCGGCTCGCCGAAGCTGATGGTGGCCGGCTTAAAGAACCTGGGGAACGGTGCGTCGGGCGGCTGGATCTCGCGCATGCCTTTGAGCCCGACCGGGATAATCGGCGCCCCCGTACGATGCGAGAGCCGAGCCACCCCGGTGCGGCCCTTGTACAGCACGCCCGTGCGGCTGCGGGTGCCTTCGGGATAGATGGCAAAGAACTCGCCATCGTCGAGCACCTGAGCGGCAAGGTCGAGTGCCGCTTTTGCTGCGTCGCCGCCGGAGCGGTCGATCGGAATCATTCCAAGTGCCGGGAAGATGTGTTTGGTCTTCCAGTCGTCGAGGTATTCAGCCTTGCCCACATAGGTGACCCGACGCGGCAACACGGCCGGCACGATGAACGAGTCGAGCACCGACGTGTGGTTGGCCGCGATGATCGCCGGACCGGTCGTCGGCAGGTTCTCAAGCCCTTGAATGTCGAGCTTGAAGCCCGCTCGGAACAGCGGGCCGATGACTTTGCGAACGATCGTTTGGAGCGCGCCGGCCCGTCCGAGATCGGAGTCGGTGCCAGCAGTCACCTGGCCATTGTGGCCGATCAGGCGCTGATGGTCACACCGAGCAGTGCCGCGGCCTGGGAAACGCCGTGTCCGGCAGCGGCGGCGGCATCGATCGCAGCGACTGCGGTTGGCGTGTCGAGGTCGTTGTCCAGCGCGGCCCGGACTTCGTCGAGCGCACCGTCGCCAACACCGGCGGCCTGCCATGCGGCGAGGCGAGCGTCGGCCTCGGGCATGACGCTGTCGTCCCAGGACCATTCGGTCCGGTAGTGGTGCTTGACGACGCCGAGGCGAATGGCGTCGGCCTCGTGAGTCTTGAGCAGCTCGTGCACAAACACGAGATTGCCGAGCGACTTGGACATCTTCTCGCCGTCCATGAACACCATGGCCTGGTGCATCCAGTGGCGCACGAACGGTTGACCCGTGGCGGCCTCGGACTGGGCGGACTCGCACTCGTGATGCGGGAAGACCAAGTCGGCGCCGCCTCCGTGGAGGTCGATCGTCGAGCTGTCGAGTTCGCGCATTGCCAGCGCCGAGCACTCGATGTGCCAGCCCGGACGGCCCGGACCCCACAGCGAGTCCCAGGCGGGCTCGTCAGGAGCCGAGGGCTGCCAGAGGATGAAGTCGAGCGGGTCCCGCTTGTTCGGGTCGTCGGGATTGCCGCCGTGAATGCCAGCGAGGCGGATCATCTCGTCACGGTCGTAGCCGGACAGCGAACCAAAGTCGTCGAACGAGCTGACGTCGAAGTAGACGGCCCCGCCCGCTTGATACGCGTGACCGTTTTCGAGCACGTGGCCGATGAAGCGGCGGATGTCGGCGATGGCCGACGTCGCTCGCGGCGTGGACCACGCCTCGATCAAGCCGAGGGCTTCCATGTCACGGTCGAAGATCGCGATCTGGCTCGCCGCGAGATCGAGATAGTGCACGCCAAGCTCGCGGGCTTTGCGCAAGATGTCGTCGTCGACATCGGTGACGTTGCGCACGCAGCGGGTGTCGTGGCCCCGATCACGCAGGCGACGCTGCAGCACGTCATAGGTCAGATAGGTGGCTGCGTGGCCGAGGTGCGATGAGTCGTAGGGCGTGATGCCGCACGTGTACATCGTGACGATCGGTCCAGGCTCAAACGGAATCACCGTCTTCGCCTTGGTGTCGAACAGCATCATGGGTGTTTCGGCGCCTGGCACGGCAGCAAGGCTAGCGTGGCGCTCGATGGGCATCCTTGACGGAAAACGAATCCTTGTAACCGGCGTGCTGACCGATGCGTCGATTGCCTTTGGTGTGGCCAAGACCGCACAAGAAGAAGGCGCCGAAGTCATCTTGACGTCGGTCGGTCGGGCGATGCGTCTCACCGAGCGCGTGGCACGCAAATTGCCCGAGCCGGTTGAGCTGTTCGAGCTCGACGTCACCAACCCCGACCATGTGGTCGAAGTGCGTGACGCCGTCGGCGCTGGTGGCAACCTCGCCGGTGCCGTGCATGCGATTGGGTTCGCCCCGCAGAGCTGCCTCGGCGGCGGCTTCATGGATGCACCGTGGGAAGACGTCAGCGTCGCCGTGCAGATCTCGGCCTACTCACTCAAGACCCTGGCCGAGGTCGTCGTGCCGCTCATGCCAGACGGCGGTTCCCTCGTCGGCATGGACTTCGACGCCACCGTCGCGTGGCCCGCCTATGACTGGATGGGCGTCGCCAAGGCAGCCTTTGAGTCGACGAACCGGTACCTGGCTCGTGAGCTCGGCCCCAAGAAGATCCGCTGCAACCTCGTGTCGGCCGGTCCGATCCGATCAACCGCCGCCAAGTCGATTCCCGGCTTCGCCGAGTTCGAAGACGCGTGGGAAGGCCGCGCTCCCCTCGGCTGGGACATTCGTGACACCGAGCCGGTGGCTCGCACGACCGTTGCGGTGCTGAGCGACTTCTTCCCGGCAACGACCGGCGAGATCATCCACGTCGACGGCGGCTACCACGCCATGGGCGCCTGAGCCGATCTTCGTCAACAGTCGACGGTTGTGCGTTAGCGGGCTTGGAACTGACCCGTCTCACGGAAGCGGTCGTACAACTCCATCGCTAACGCTGCGGGTGCCATCATCGGCTCTGGCAGCGCGTCGGGGCTGAACCAGCCGATCGCGGTCGACTCGTCGTCGATCGCGACCGAGTCCGGATCACCGTCCCAGCCCGCGAGTACGAACCACATTGTGAAGCACTGAGTCACGTCGCCATTGGCATAGGTGATTGTGTGCAGTGGATGCTCGGAGATCGAGGCGAACGCCACGAGCTCTGAAGGATCAGCGACGATCCCGGCTTCCTCGCCGAGCTCTCGGGCTGCGGTCTCGGCGAACCCGAGGCCAGGCTCGGCGTGGCCTCCCGGATGACACCAGGTGCCGTCGTCGGCACGCTGTACGAACAAGATGCGACCGTCGACGTGTTCGACGAGCACGGTCGCGCCGGGCATCAGGACGAGGTCGTGGCCGACCTTGCGCCGTAGCCGTTCGAGATACGAGCCAATCCAGCTCATCGGCGGTGCGCCATCAGGTGCCGCACGCGGCGCGAACGGGACCGTACGGGTTTGTGTAGTTGCCGTAGCCGTTGCGATGGATCTCGAGGTGCAGGTGTGGGATCGGGGCGTTGCCCGTCATGCCGACGTAGCCGATGACCGTTCCGGCCGTGACGTGGCCTGCGCCGACGTTCTCGTAGCCGTTGAGATGGGTGTAGAAGTAGTAGTCGCCGTTGTCGCCCTTAAGGTGGGCGGACAAGCCACCGACGCTGCTGTTGCGGTGGTCGACGGTGCCGCTCGCCGCCGCGAGCACGGGTGTACCGGTGCTCGCGATGAGATCGTTCGCTCGGTGTACACCGCCAACAGCACGAGGCGCGTTGAAGTCGTCGGTGTGCGTAAACGGGCCAGCGAGCGGGCAGACGATGCCACCCGACGAGACCGGCGGCTGCGGGTTCGGCACTGGCGTTGCGGTCGCTGCGGGAAGCGGCGTGGCCGTCGGCAGTGGTGTCGCGGTCGGGAACGGCTGGCTCGGCGTCGGATTCGGAATCGGCGTCGCCGTTGGTTCCGCGGTGTTGTCCGTGCCTTCTTGATCTTGGCTGCCATCGAGCGGGACCGATGGCGTTGGGTTCGGAACCGTTGGCTCAGGCGATGGCGTTGGCAGTGGCGTGGCCGTCGGAATCGGCGTCGCCGTCGGAATGGTCGTCGGGGCTGGGGTCGGCACGAGGCGGGCCAGCTCGGCCGCTCGCGCGGCTGCTTCTTCGGCTCGACGGCGTTCCTCCGCGAGCCGCTGACGTTCGGCTTCGGCCAGACGCTCTTGTTCGAGCTCCTCGAGTTGGGCCAGCGACGCTTCGAGTGCGACGAGCTCGCCCTCAAGAGCGCCGCGAATCAGTACGAGTTCCTCGAGCTCGGCGTTGATGCCGGCCTGGGTGTCGGCGACCTCGTCGAGCGAGGCTTCTTGCTGCGAGCGTTGCCCGAGGAGGACTTCGCGTGCGCGCTCATATTCGTCGTCAATGATCGCCAAACGGTCGAGCGTGCCCTGGTCAGAGCCGACAATCAGCTCCGCCAACGCTTCGGCGGCTTCTCGGTCGGCGAGCGCATCGATGTCGTCCCACATCGGCGCCTGTCCGCTGGTCACGTACTGATTGAGCGCGATGTCACGGACCTGACCGAGGAGCTCGCTGCGCTCGGCGTTCAACTCGACCTGCTCAGCCTCTGCCTGGGCAACCTGACTGTCCAAGAGCTGCAGGCCTGATTCGACCTGCCAGTACTGCGCTGCGAGTTCGTTGCCGCGGCGCTGGGCATCTTCGAGGCGGTCGAGCAGGTTTTCGAGACGCTCGGTTGCTTCGGCGACTTCGGCGCGAGCGGCGTCGAGATCGGCTTGGGCCGGCGCAGCAGGCGCGAACAGGGCCACTCCGAGGATTCCGGCGATCCCCACCAGGCACAAGGCCAACACCAGGCGCAGGCGCATCAGGCCCATCACAAGATCGTACCCCCGCAGCCTTCACCGTCCCGGTCGCGCTCAACCTCGCTGCTCGAGGGCAGGCCCTCTTCCGCAAGGGCACACCTAGACTCGTCAGCGGTGTCTACTGCGCTGTCCCTTCTCGCCGTTATCGCCCTCATCGGCGCCAACGCCTTCTTTGTTGCCGACGAATTCGCCCTCGTCGCCGTCGACCGTTCCCAGGTAAACGTTCGAGCTGCCAACGGCGAGCGTCCGTGGCCAACGGTCCAGAAGCTCCTCCGAGAGCTGTCCTTCCACCTGTCCGCCGCCCAAGTCGGGATCACCATCTCGTCGCTCATTGTCGGCTTCATCGCCGCGCCCGTCGGGCGAGCGATTCTCGCGCCGCTCATCGAACAACTCTTCGGCGAGGACGCCTCGGGATGGCTCACCATTCCGCTTGCGTTCATCATCGCCAACGTGCTCCAGGTCGTCATGGGCGAAGTCGTGCCCAAGACCATCGGCATCGCCGAGCCGATCCGTGTGCTGCGGGTCTTGGCCCGAGGCATCGCCATCTGGGGCTTCATCGTCCGCCCCGTCGTGTCGGTCGTCAACGACATGGCCGACTGGATCGTCGCCAAGATGGGCCTCGAACCCGGCGACGAACTGAGCGGCGTCACCTCGATGACCGAGCTCGAATACGTGATCCGAGCGTCAGGCGAAGAAGGCACCCTCGACCCCGAAGACGTGACTCGCCTCACCCGCACGATTCGCTTCGCCGAGAAGACCGCTGGCGACATCCTCGTGCCACGCGTCGCACTCGACGTGATCGAACGCGACGAGTCACTGCGGGACCTGTGCGCCAAGTCGACCGAGACGGGACACAGCCGCTTCCCCGTCATCGGCTCCGACACCGACGACGTGCTTGGCCTGGTTCACGTGAAGTCGGCGCTGGGTGTGCTGCCCGATCAGCGGGCGAACATCAGCGTCAAAGATCACATGACCGAGGCGTTCGTCGTCCCGGAGACTCGCGAGCTCGACACGCTGCTCGACGAGATGTACCGAGACGGTCACCACCTGGCGTTCGTTCTCGATGAGCACGGTGGCGTATCGGGCATCGTGACGATCGAAGACATCGTCGAAGAGATCGTCGGCGAAATCGACGACGAACATGATCGCCAAAGCGTCGACGATGTCCAGGTCCTCGGCGACGAGAACTATGTCGTCAACGCGGCGATCCACCCCGACGAACTCGAAGAAGCGACGGGGATCGAGTTGCCCGAAGGCGACTACGAAACGGTCGCCGGCTTCGCTCTCGACCAACTGCAGCGCATACCCGAGAAGGGCGCGAGCTTCGATTGGGACCGCTGGCATGTCGAGGTCGCCGAGATGGACCGCTGGCGCATCGCCAAGCTCCGGATGACGGCGAGCGCTCCCCCACCCTCGGATGATCTCGAGAACGGAGGTGACGCATGAGCACCACCGTCGCCATCTTGTTGGCCATCCTCTTATTGATTGCGAACGGCTTCTTTGTCGCCGTCGAATTCGGATTGATCGCCACACAGCGAGCCCAGCTCGAAGAAAAGGCCAAAGAAGGTAATCGCCGGGCAAAGACTGCATTGGCCGCGGTTACCGATCTCAACACCCAGATCGCTGGCGCACAGCTTGGCATCACGATGGCGTCGATCGCGCTCGGTCTGATCGCCGAACCGTCGGTCGCGCACGTGCTCGAAGACACCGTGCTGTCTGGGCTGGCCGAGGGACCACGCCACACGATCGGGCTGATCATCGCCTTGTCGCTCGTGACGTTCCTCCACATCCTCATCGGCGAGATGGTCCCCAAGAACATCGCGCTGGCTGACGCTCCGGCGACGGCGATGTGGCTCTCGCCGATCCACACACTGTTCGTTCGCATTGCCAAGCCCGCCGTCTGGGCGCTCAACGGCATGGCCAACTTCGTGCTGCGGCTCATGGGCATCACCGCCGTCGATGAGCGGGCGTCGGCAAAGACGCCCGAAGAGCTCGCAATGCTGCTCGAGGAAGCGCACGTCGGCGACGTGCTCGACGACCATGACTTCGGGCTTCTGTCCGGCACGCTGCAACTCGGCGGCGCATCGATTCGAGAGGCCGTTGTGCCGTGGGAACAGGTCGACCGGGCGCCGGTCGATGCTTCGATCGCGGAGATCGAGGCCCGCATGGCCGAGAGCGGACACAGCCGTTTGGTGCTCGTCGGCGAGGACGATGAGCCCATGGGCTGGTGCCACGCGAAGGATCTGCTGGCGGTCGATGCCGACAACTGGAATGAGCCGCTGTCGCAGCATCGTCGGCGCCGCCTGATCCTCGTGGATCACGAGAGTGCGGCCGAAGATGCTCTGGAGCAGATGCAGAAGGAGCGGGCGCACTTCGTGCTCGCGACGGCGAACAACGAGCGTGTCGGGATCCTCACGATCGAGGACGTACTCGAAGTGCTCGTGTCCGGCCTCGGATCCACCAACGCCAACCCATAGCTAGCAGCGCCCACCTTCGGGCGAACCGCGCTGGGCCGCCTGGGGTCGCACCTAAAACCGGTTCACGGGGTCGCACCTGAAACCGGTTCACCTCTGCTGCGGACGGTGGCGCGCCGACTGCGAAGCGTGACGTTGCAAGAAATATTTTGAAAAGGGCTCTGAGGGGCCGAGATTGTCACACCCCTCTGTCAGAGTTGATTGCATGCCAACAACGACGACAAACGGAGCAAAGGCGGACGAGCTCGACGCCCGCTTTCGTGCTGTCGTCGCTGAGCTCGATGGCGTTGGTCTAGGTGAGCTGCAGTCGACGTGTCGCCGCTGGCGATCTGTGTTGGACGCTGTCGAGGCGAAACGCTTGGCGGCCGAAATGGCGCCCGACGAAGACGAACGACCAACACGCCGCCGAGCTGCCGCCGGCGGAGCCCGGTCCCGAGCCGCTGCACGTCGGGCGGCCCGGCGGGCTGCTGCGGTGAAAAAGAACCCGAAGTTGGCTGACGATATGGATTCGGGCCGCTTGTCCTCCGAACAGGCCGACACGATTGCTGATGCCGCGTCGAAGTCCGACGGCGCAGCGGCCTGTGATCAGGGTTTGATCGATGCAGTTGCTGAGGCTGGGGTTGATGCGGGGCGCCAGATCGCATCGGACTGGTTGCAGCAGCGAGCCGACAAAGACAAAACCAAGAACAAGCACGATCGGCAGCATCGCCTGCGGCGCATGAGTGCCTACACCGACCCGCACCGCGGCACCGACGTCCTCAAGCTCGAAGGCACCACCTCCGCAATCGAAGAACTCCGAGCCCGAATCGAACTCCGAGAACGGCAGCTGTGGGAAGCCGACGGCGGGCGAGACCTGGCCGGCGGAAAGCACCGACGGACACGTGAGCAGCGACTGTTCGACGCTGCACAAGACATCCTCCTCGGCACAAGCACCTCAAGCGCTGGTGGCAAGCCGGCCGTCGTACTCAACATCGATGCCAGCAACCCCGAAGCCGCAGCCGAAATGGTTGGCGTCGGGCCGATCCCCGACACGGTCGCCGCCGAGATCCTCAGCCGCGCCAACATCTTCATCAACATCCACGACATCGACCGCAAAAGTCTGTGGTTCGGCCGGCTCAAACGCAGAGCCACGCTCACCCAATTCATCGCCCTCGCCGCCAGAGACAAAGGCTGCGTCCTCTGCGGCGCCCACTGGCTGCGCTGCGAAGTTCATCACCTCACACCCTGGAACTCACCCGCAAAAGGCCAAACCAACATCGACGACCTCGCACTCACCTGCTCAACGTGTCACCACGACACCCACGCCGCCGAACTCACAATCATCCGAGGCCCAAACGGCACCTGGATCACTCGGCCAGCACTCCCCCACGAAATCGCACCCAAACGCCCACACAAGCCAGAACGCAGGCACCGAGACAAGCGACCACTCACCATCGTCGATACCGGATCAGCGGGCAGCAGAACCTCGAAGCAAACCGAGAGCCGGACACCAGTCAAGAGACCGGCCAGGCCCGAGCCTTCCGACGATGAAGCTGCGTGACCTCGAACGCAACGTGAACCGATCTCGAAGGCGCAACCAGCCTTGCGAGAGCAACGCGCCCGCAGAAGCGCACGAGGTCGCTGGTCAGGCCGAGCGGTCGACGATGACGAGCAAGATCCCGGTGGTGACTGAGATGTGTTGGGTGGGGGCCTTGGCGACATTGCTCATGCCTTGCGAGGTACCGGCATCGAGCGTTGCGTCGGTCAGGTCCCATTGCATGCCGCGTTCGTCGACGCCCGTCGCAGAGCCAAGCCAAGGCAGGACGCTGATCGTCGTACCGGCAGGTTCGGCGAGGTCCACGTGATCATGCACGATGTGGACGGTTCTGTGGCCGTCGTCGGCGACAACGAACAATCCGGCGTCAAACCAGCGTCGCTGGGCGATGAGGGCGAGGTTGGCGAGCTCGTGATCGATTCGCCCGCCATGTGCCCCAACCAACGTGACCTTTGCCGGTGCGGCTTCGGCCGCTCGCCGCAGGGCGAGTTCGAGATCGGTTTCGTCCTTGGCGGCCGGATGGCGTTCGATGTGTGTGCCATCGGCCTCGGCGGTTGCGACCAGAGTCGGATCCGCAGAATCGAGGTCGCCGACAAGAACATCGGTCGGCAGGCCAAGCGTGACCGCATGGGCAAGCCCGCCGTCGGCAGCGATGACCAGATCGACATCGGCCAGGACAGCCCGGAGACGGTCGTGCCCGCTCTCGTCGATCACGCCTGCGGCGAAGACCGCAATGTGCTTGGTCACGTCAGTCGAGCGACTCGCCCAGTTGCTCAGCGAGGCGTCGGAGCTGGCCGCGAAGCGTTTCGACCTCGGCTTCGAGCTCGCCGACGCGGTCGATCAAATCTTGGTCAGCAGCTGGTGCCGGCGGTGCAGCAGCAGAGGATGGCGCTCCGGGAGTGGCGGCCGCCGTTGCCGTCGGCGTCGGCGCTGCTGTGGGGACCGTTGTTGGAGCCGCTGGCGCTGACCCGGCAGGCGCTGCCGTCGCCGCTTCGGCATCCTCGCCGTCGCCCAAGAGGTGCTGCCAGCGGGCTTCCTTTTGGCCGGGTTGACGGGCGAGTTGCTGGACGAGTCCTCGAGAGGCGAGACCTTCGAGGCAAGCGTCGACTTCTTCGAGGGTTTCGAAGCCGTGCTGGCGTTCGGTGCGCAGTCGGAGCTCGCCGACCGTTTGTGCGCCCCGAAGCAACAGCACCGAGACGACGGCGAGCGCGCCTTGGTCGAGCGAGAGCACCTCGTCGAGGGCATGGCGATGCTTGGTGGACCGTGAGCCCTGCGTGTGGACCCGGCGCACAAGGTTGCGTTGGCGGAGCTCCATGAGGGCGCCATCGATCGT
>CALDGN010000263.1 GCA_937942965.1 uncultured Acidimicrobiales bacterium
GGGGTCGGGTTGGCTGCTTGCCAGGCTTCGCGCTTGACGGCGCCACGTGCAGCGACATCTCGGTACCAAGCGAGCACGTCATCGTCGACCTGGAACGTGGTGTCGGGGTCAAGGCCCATGACCCGCTTGGCTTCAGCGATCTCTTCGTCTTGGAACGCGTAGCCGTGTGCCGCGTGATCATCGGTGAGCGTCGGCGACGGCGTACCGATGTGGGTGCGGAGCACGAGCATCGACGGCTTGTCGGTGACGTCCTTGGCCGCGAGCAGAGCCGCCTCTAGAGCGTCGAGATCCTCGCCAGCTTCGCCGAGATCGACGACATGCCAGCCGTATGCCTCGAACCGGCCGACCGGATCATCGGTGAGCCAGATGTCGGTCGGCCCGTCGATGGAGATCTTGTTGTCGTCGTAGATGCAGATCAGACGGCCAAGACCGAGGTGGCCGGCGAGAGAAGCTGCTTCGTGGCTGATGCCTTCGGCGAGGTCGCCGTCGCTGCAGATCGTCCAGGTGTAGTGATCGACGACGTCGGTACCGAGGTGTGTGCGAAGCCGGGCTTCGGCCATCGCCATGCCGACGCTGGTCGCAAAACCCTGCCCGAGCGGTCCGGTGGTGATTTCGACGCCAGCAGTGTGGCCGACCTCGGGGTGGCCGGGCGTTGCGCTCTTCCACTGACGGAAGTCACGGAGATCGTCGAGCGTGAGGCCGAACCCGGCGAGGTGCAACAACGCATATTGCAGGATCGACGCGTGCCCAGGTGACAGGACGAAGCGGTCCCGATCGTGCCAATCCGGCGCCGACGGGTCGTAGTCCATAACCCTCGTATAGAGCACGTGCGCCAGGGGAGCGAGTGCCATTGCCGTGCCTTGGTGGCCGGACTTAGCAGCATGCGGCGCATCCATCGCGATGCCACGAATGGTGGCAATCGCACGTGCGTCGAGCGAGGCGTCGTTGGAAGTGGTCGGGGCGGCCATGGGGCTCCGTTCGAGTGCGGTCGGCCCACTCTAGAGCGGCGTCGCCCGGACGACGGACACCATTCTTAGCTGCTCGAGATCCGCCCGAAACGGGCCCTCCCAACGCAACGATTTAGGCCTCAGCTGGAGGTGGCATGAGGGTGTAGGGAACCGACGTGATCGGACCTGCAGGCCCGATCCGGCACTCGGCGACAACGCTGCCGTAGTCGTCGAAGTCGATCTCACCCCGAACGAGCTGATAACTGAACTTGCCCGGCTCAATTTGCAGCACCTGGACGTTGCGAGCGATCTGTTCGCCGTCGCGGCGATAGATGACTTCGAGTACGTCGTTGCCGTCGCTGTCATCAGGGGCGTGAATGATGACGACAAGGTGCGGTGCCCAGGTCAGTGGAAGCGGCGTCGGTGCTGCGGCGGAGAACTGAATGCCCTTGAGGTCGATTCGGCTGGCAGGTCCTTCGACCTGGCGGACGTCGATTTCGTCGATGAAGAGCGCGGCGAGAATCTGCATGGGCCCGACGGTAGCGCCCTCTTTTGTCTCGTCCTGGGGCTGGGTCCCACGCGGGCTAGTTTGGCGAGCGCCATGGCGACACTGTCCGAACTTGATTCCAAGACCCTGCTGGTCGATCACGGGCTTCCCGTGTTGCCCGAGCGGTCGGTCCCAACGGCCGACGAGGCGGTGCAGGCGGCCGATGAGCTCGGCTATCCGTGTGTGATGAAGCTCTCGGGCGACCACATCGCGCACAAGACCGAACGCAATCTTGTGCGTCTCTCGATCGGCAACGCGGACCAGGCGCTCGACGCCGCCAACGAGCTGCTCGCGGCTGCCCGTCCGGATGACGGCGACGTCACCGTGCTGGTCGCCCCGATGGTCGCATCGAGTCGAGAGTTCATCGTCGGCGCGCAACGCTCGCCCGAGTTCGGACCAGTCGTCATGGTCGGTATTGGTGGCATCTTCGCCGAGGCGCTCGAAGACGTCGCCTTCCGCATGCTGCCGGCGACGCCGAGTGACTTCGACGCAATGCTCGATGACCTTCGGACCGACGCGCTGCTCGGCGAGTTCCGAGGCGAGCCGGCCGTTGACCGCAACGGCTTGGTCGCCGTGATCGAGTCGGTTGCCTCGGCCATGGTCGCCCGAGACGACATCGTCGCCATCGACGTCAACCCCGTTCTGATCCGAGACGGCGCCCCGATCGCGGTTGACGCACTGGTGGAGCTGGCATGACCGTGGATCTGCAGCCCCTGTTCGAGCCCGCCGGTGTCGTCGTGGCTGGTGCATCGACGCACCCCGGCAAGTTCGGCTTCGCGACGCTGCACAACATCTTGACCTGCGGCTACCAAGGCAATGTCTTCGCCACGAACCGCGGCGTCACCCCCGATACGCCTGTCGAGATCCTCGGCATCGACTGCCTGCCATCGGTCCGTGACGTCCCCGACGGGCACGCCGACCTTGTCTACGTCTGCGTCCCAGCTCCGGCCGTTCCCGAAGTGCTTCGCGATGCGGCCGCCGTTGGCATTCGAGCTGCGTTCATCGCCTCGGCCGGTTTCGGCGAAGGAGACGACGCAGATGGCGCAGCGATCGGGGCCGAGATCGTCAAGATCGCCGCCGAGCTGAAGCTCGCGATCGCAGGCCCGAACGGCCAAGGCCTCGTGTCGACGCCGGCGTCGTTGTGCGCCCAGTTCGTCGCTCCATGGCCGCGACGAGGAGGCATCTCCATCGTCAGTCAGTCCGGCAACCTTGCGTCAGGGGCCATGAACCACGCCGATGCAGGCGGTGTCGGCGTCGCCCGTGCCGTCAGCGCTGGCAACTCGCTCTGCCTCGGCGTCGATGACTACCTCGGTTGGTATGCCGGCGACGACGAGACGCAGTCGATCATCGCGTACGTCGAAGGTGTCGGCGACGCCCGCCGCTTCTACGACGTTCTTGCCGAGACGTCGCGATCCAAGCCGGTGGTGGTCGTCAAGGGTGGTTCCAGTAGCGAAGGCGCCAAGGCGGCTGCGAGCCACACCGGCTCGCTCGCAACCGACGACCGCATCTTCGATGGACTGCTTCGCCAAGCGGGCGCATGGCGGGCTCCCGACGTCGGCGCCGCATTCGGCGCCGCCGCGGCACTCGGCGTGCACGGCCACATGCGCGGCCCGAACGTCGCCGTGCTCACCAACGCCGGCGGTTGGGGAGTGCTGACCGCAGATGCGCTCGAACCGTCACTCGTCGACCTGATGACGTTGCCCGATGACCTGCACGCCCAGCTTGACGAGATCATGCCGCCACGCTGGAGTGCCTCGAACCCGGTCGATGTTGCCGGCGGTGAGACCCGTGACACGATCCCGGCCGCGCTTCGTATCTTGGCGGAACACGACGAGGTCGATGCGGTGCTGTTGCTCGGGCTCGGGATCCAGAGCAACACCGCCTCGCTGTTCCGTGCTGGCCGCTTCGCCGACGAGCCCGATATCGAGCGCATCTGCGCGTTCCACGAACGCCAAGACCGGCTGTACGCACAGACGGTCGTCGACGTGTCTGCAGCCACGGGCACGCCGATTCTCGCTGCGACCGAGTTGGCCATCGCCGACCCGGCCAATCCTGGCCCAGCAACACTGCGTGAGAACGGCCACCCTTGTTACGCATCGCCACGCGATGCCGTCGCCGCCTTGTCGGCGCTGTACGCACGAGGTCGCTTCCTCGGAGCACTTCGCTGATGCTCGTCCTGCGGCGAATGATGTTGCCGCTCGCACTGCTCGCCATTGCTGCGGGCGCGTGGCTGCTCGCCAGCCGACTCGGCGACTTGGCTGTGGAGCCCGCTCAGGCGGCACCGGTCGAGACGCTCGACAGCCCGATCGCGTCGGTGCGTCGACTACCCGCCATCGCAACCAGCTCGCTTCGAACCCAGCGGCTCGAACTCGCCGTCCAGGCACTTCCGCAACCATCGACCCCGCTCTCGTGCTACTCGGTCGTCGTCGACGGCGTGGTCGTCGCCGACCTGCGAGCCGATGCGCCACTCGTGCCTGGCTATGCCCAGCTCTTTGTGACCGCGCATACGGCGCTCGACGTTCTGGGCCCTGACTACCGGTTCGAGACTCGGGTGATGGCTGCGGACCAGCCGGGCGAAGACGGTGTCATCGGGGGCAACCTCTACCTGGTTGGCAGCGGCGATCCGGTCTTGATGTCGTTTCCCTTCGCCCAGGGGTTTCGGCCGGTACTTGCGACGCGCACATCGATCGAAGAACTTGCCGATGCGGTGGTCGCGGCGGGCGTCACCGAGATCAGAACGAGCGTGGTCGGCATCGAGCGCCGCTACGACCGCGAGCGTGGCTTGCCGGGCTGGCCCGCCGCTGTGTTCGAAGACGGCATTGTCGGGCCGCTCAGTGCCCTGCAGCTCGACGACGGTCTCGCAGAACGTGCGGCGGCCAATGGGGGAGTAGCGATCCCGTCAGAGGATCCCGCCGCTTTGGCAGCCGCTCGTTTCGACGACCTGCTCGAAGATCGAGGGGTCAGCATCCAAGGCCTCGCCCGTGGCGAACTCGACGACGAAGAACTGCCCGACCTCGTTCCCATTGCCTCGATCCAGTCGGCGCCGCTCTCTGAGATCATCTTTCAGATGCTCGCCGTCAACGATGCGTCAGCCGCCGAGATGCTCATGAAAGAGATCGGCGTGTCGTTCCGCCAGACCGGCTCCACCCGGGCGGGCGCCGAAGCGGTGCAATCCACCCTTCGAGGGCTCGGCATTGAGTTGCCGGTCGCCCCACGCGATGGCGCAAGCCTCGACCCCGTAAGCGCGTCGAGCTGTACGGTGCTCGCCCAGACCGCAGCGCGGATACCCGACGACCATCCGACGTTGGCCGTCGCGCCTCGCTATGACCTGCCTGGCGTCTATGCCGGGGCGTTCGCTGACATCGAGGTCGATGCCGACCTGCG
Organism: uncultured Acidimicrobiales bacterium; assembly: GCA_937942965.1. Lineage (GTDB taxonomy): Bacteria > Actinomycetota > Acidimicrobiia > Acidimicrobiales > UBA10347 > UBA10347. The sequence goes on from CALDGN010000263.1 coordinate 4,879, forward strand.
GTTCATCGGCGGCGAGCGTGGCGAGGTCGCCAGCTTCGTGGCCCGAACGGTCGACGACGGCCCCCAGGTCGTGATCGCATCGATCGTCAACCGATCCCCAGGAACGTTGCCGCCCGACCGGGCGTTCCACCGGGGACTCGTGCAGAGTGTTGACGGACTCCGCCTCGCCTGGGCGGACTACTCGATCGACGACTGATCCATCGACAAGTGGGGCCGCTGTGACCGAACCTCGAGAATGCCGCATGTTTCCGCTGGGCTCGGTGCTCGTGCCCGATGCTCCGCTTCCGCTGCACATCTTTGAGCCGCGCTACCAGCAGCTGCTCAACGAGTCGCTCGAAGACGACCGCACCTTTGGCGTGGTTTTGATCAGCCGAGGCTGGGAAGTCGGAGGCGGCGAGGCCCGTACCGATATCGGAACCCTTGCCCACATCGACGAGTACAACCGATTCGATGACGGCCGAGCCGCGGTTGTGTCAACCGGCCGCTCTCGGATCGAAGTCGTCGAATGGTTACCAGACGATCCGTATCCCCGAGCGATGGTCATCGACCGCTCTGACGAGCCTTCCCAAGGAGACGAGTCCGCGGCATTCACCACAGCAATCGCATCGCTCGACGCGCTGCTGCACACCGCTCGCCGCCTCGACCGCATCGAAGCCATACCCGAACTCTCCTGGCCCGATGACCTCGGCGAGGCGACATGGCGCCTCGCTGGACTCGCTCCGATCGCCGTCATCGACCGCCAACGGGTACTCGAAGCAGACACAATCAACGACCGCCTGGCCATCCTGGACCAGACGCTGCGAGCCATGCGTGAAGACCTCGAACTCATGGAGCAGTTGGATAACTAGCGGACGAGTAGATTCGGGCAGCACGGCGACGACGGGTCGCAGCTAGGCTCTCCGGCTCAGGAGCTTCACATGGCAGATACTTCTCCCAAGGACACGATCGACGAACTGAAGGCGCTAGTCACCGACTACGCCAAGCAGCAGACGGTCGAACCCCTCAAGCGACTCGGTGACTGGGTCAAGTTCGGCTTGGCCGGCGCACTCATGCTGGCGATGGGCGGGTTCCTTCTCGGTCTCGGCGTCTTGCGCCTGTTCCAGACCATGGACTGGACCGACAACAACTGGAGCTTCCTGCCGTACCTGATCGTCTTCGTGTTGCTGATCGTCGGAGCGGGCGGCTGCTTCTGGGCGATGACAAAGCGACCTGATTGGCTCGACGAGGAAAACGCATGAGCGACATCACCAAGGAACAACTCGAGCAGAAGTTCACCCAGCTCAAGGGCGAACTCGAAACCGCTACGGGTGCGGCCCGCAACACGATGACCAAGGTCGGCGTCGTCGCTGGCGTCGTGCTGCTCATCCTGGCGTTCGTGCTCGGATCTCGCCGCGGTAAAGCCGGCAAGACCGTCGTCGAAGTCCGCCGCCTCTGACATGTTCGGGTCACTATTTCGAATCCTGCGCCCGATCCGCCTGATCAAACGCAAGGGCATCACCGCTGGCCTGTTCGGCGGCGATCGCAAATGGCTGGCTCTCGGCGGCATCGTGTTCCTCGGTGGCCGCATCAAATCGCTCTTCGGCTTCGGTGAACCCGAAGCGGTGTACATCGAAGAGCTCAAGCCAGGCGAACGCCTGGTCGTCGCGCACGCAGAAGCCCGACGTCGCCGCCGTCGCTGAGCGACCCCACCTAACCAACTCCGGTACTGCCCATGATCGTTGAACTCCGCAATCCCACGCGCACCGTCGAATTCGACGAAGCAATGAGCGTCGCGAAACTCCTCAACCGCCTCAAGGTTGACCGAGGCTCGGTGCTCGTCATTTGTGACGGCACCTTGGTGCCCTATGACTCGAAGCTCGCGGCCGACGCCGTCGTCGAGATCCGCAACGTCATTTCGGGCGGCGCGGCATGAAGTGCCGTGTCTGTCGCGGTCCAGCCGTCATCGATCTCAAGCGGCACAACGCCAACTTCTGCGGCGAGCACTTCCTCCGGTTCTGCAACTCCCAGGTCGAAAAGGCCATCGGCGAATACGACATGTTCACCAAAGAGGACAAGCTCCTCGTCGCCGTCAGCGGCGGTAAGGACTCGCTTGCCGTGTGGGCGATCCTCATCGAACTCGGTTACCAGGCCGATGGGCTCTACATCGGGCTCGGCATCGGTGATTACAGCGATATCTCGGGTCAGTACGCCAAGGACTTCGCCGAGGCTCGTGACCTCAACCTCCACGTCGTCGACCTGGTCGAGGAATACGGCTACGACGTGCCCAACGGCTCCAAGGCTGCCAAACGTGTGCCCTGTTCGGCCTGTGGTATGTCCAAGCGCCACATCTTCGATCGCGTCGCGCTGGAGCATGGCTACGACGTGCTCGTCACGGGCCACAACCTCGACGACGAAGCCGCCGTGCTGTTCGGCAACGTGCTGCATTGGCAGACCGATTACCTCGCTCGTCAGCACCCGGTGCTTCCCGAGCGCGACGGCATGCCCCGCAAGGTCAAGCCGCTTGTACGCCTCGATGAGCGCGAGATGGCGGCGTACTGCGTCGTGTCGGGCATCGACTACATGCTCGACGAGTGCCCGATGAGCGCCGGAAACAGCCATCTTCGCTACAAAGACGCACTGAATCTGGTTGAGCAGAACTCGCCCGGAACCAAGCAGGCGTTCTTTCACAAGTTCCTGAGCCAAGGCGCCCCGTTCTTTGCCGATGCCGGCGAAGAAGCGAGGGCAGAGCTCGGAACGTGCGCGACGTGCGGCGGTCCAACGCCCAACGACGTCTGCGCCTTTTGCCGCCTTGTGGAGCGGGCCGGTGGTCAACCGGTCAAGCTGACCCGAGCGCCGGCCAGATCATGACCCGACCACTCAAAGCCGGCGAGCTGATCATGCTCGTGGACCGCAAGAAGCGCCGCTACCTGACGACGCTCAAAGATGACGGCGAGTTCCACTCGCACGCTGGTGCGCTTCCGCACAACGACGTCATCGGCCAAGAAGAGGGCCAAGAATTCCGCAGCGGCAAGGGTGCCGCGTATCTCGTCGTGCGTCCGACGCTCTCCGACTTCGTGCTCAAGATGAAGCGCGGTGCGCAGGTGATCTACCCCAAGGACCTCGGCCCGATCCTGATCCAGGCCGACATCTTTCCCGGTGCTCGTGTGCTCGAGTCCGGGCTCGGTTCCGGTGCCCTCTCGATGACCTTGCTGCGTGCTGGCGCCGAGATCACGGGCTACGAGGTTCGCGAGGACTTCGCCGAGCAAGCGGTCGCGAACGTCAGCGAGTTCCTGGGCGAAGAAGTCCTTGAGCGGTACGACGTGCACGTGCGCAGCAGCTACGAGCCGTTCGAGCACAAAGACTTCGATCGCGTCGTGCTCGACCTTCCTGAGCCGTGGGAAGTCGTGCCCCACACGAGAGACACGCTCGTCACCGGCGGCCTGATCCTGGCGTATACGCCCAGCATCATCCAGGCGACCAAGTTCAAGGCTGCGCTCAATGAGCACGGCTTTGGCATGGCCGAGACGATGGAAGTCCTCCATCGCGGCTGGCACGTCGAGCCGGACCAGAACGCGGTCCGTCCCGACCATCGCATGGTTGCCCATACCGGCTTCTTGACGACGGCCCGCAAACTCGCCCCGACCACGGACTAACTCGCTGGGGAGATCGTGCCAGGCCCCAAACGCGGCACGGACGGCCAAGACGGGGGAATCAAAGATTCCGCTCTCGGTTGAATCCTGAAGTCGGCAACGGCACGTGTAGTGTCGTTTCACGGAGCCCACGAGGCTGGATCCAAGGAGAGTTGGTCATCGACGAGCAGCAGGAACTCGAGGGGGAAACCCCGGCCGCCGAATCCTCAACGCCAGTGCCGGCGCCAGACGACGTTGCAGATGACGTATCCAATGTCGTCGTCCTCCAAGACGAACTCCGCATTCTGCGGCGTCGTCTCCAAGACGCTCCCAAGCGGGTTCGCACGCTCGAAGAACGACTTCTCGAAGTCAAGGGCCAGCTCGCCCGGGCCATGTCGCAGAACGAGCGCCTCGCCTCGACGCTCCGCGAAGCCCGTGAACGCATCGCCGGCCTTCGAGAAGAGGTCGAAAAGCTGACCAGTCCGCCATCGGGCTACGGCACGGTGCTCGGAACCAACGAAGACGGCACGATCGACGTCTACACGAGCGGCCGCAAGATGCGCGTCGAGGCCCACCCGGACCTCGACGAGACGCTTGATCGTGGCACCGAGGTCGTCCTCAACGAAGCCATGAATGTCGTCAAGGCTCGTCCGTCCATCGCTGGTGGATCGATCGTGACGATCGTCGAATTGATCGACGAGCACCGTTGTGTTGTCAGCGGTCGTGCTGACGAAGAGCGTGTCGTGATGCTCGGCGAAGCACTCCAAGGTGTGCTGCTTCGCCAAGGCGACGCCGTCCGAGTCGACAATGCCTACGAGGTTGCCCTCGAGAAGCTCCCACGCCCCGAGGTCGAGCACTTGGCCCTCGAAGAAGTCCCCGACGTCAGCTACAGCGACATCGGCGGTCTCGCCACTCAGATCGAAGCCATCACCGACGCCGTTGAACTGCCGTTCCTGCACGCCGACCTGTTCATCGAACATGAGCTTCCGCCGCCAAAGGGCATCCTGCTCTACGGCCCTCCCGGCTGTGGCAAGACGCTGATCGCCAAGGCCGTCGCCAACTCGCTCGCCACCAAGGTCCGCGAGGCCCGCGGGGGAGACGGCGACGCCAAGAGCTACTTCTTCAACATCAAGGGTCCCGAGCTCCTCAACAAGTACGTCGGCGAAACCGAGCGCCAGATCCGGCTCGTATTCCAGCGGGCCCGTGAGAAGAGCGAAGAGGGCTGGCCCGTCATCGTCTTCTTCGACGAGATGGAATCGCTGTTCCGCACCCGCGGCACCGGCATCTCGAGCGACATGGAAAGCACGATCGTGCCCCAGTTGCTGGCCGAAATCGACGGCGTCGAGACGCTCAAGAACGTCATCGTCATCGGTGCTTCGAACCGCGAAGATCTCATCGACCCAGCGATCCTTCGCCCAGGTCGTCTCGATGTGAAGATCAAGATCGAGCGCCCCGACGCCGAGGCAGCTCACTCGATCTTCTCCCAGTACATGACTTCGGACCTGCCGATCGCGAACGACGTTGTCGAATCGCTTGGTGGCGGCGACCCCGAAAAGGCCGTCCTGGCCATGATCGAACAGACCGTCGAAGAGATGTACCTCGAGGACCCTCGGAACCAGTTCCTGGAGATCACCTACCAGAACGGCGACAAGGAGATCACGTACTTCAAGGACTTCTCCTCGGGCGCGATGATCGAGAACATCGTTCGTCGGGCCAAGAAGCTCGCCATCAAACGTCTGCTCGACACCGGCGCCAAGGGCATGCGCCCCGAAGACCTGGTCGATGCCGTGTACCAAGAATTCAAGGAACACGAGGACCTTCCGAACACCACGAATCCCGACGATTGGGCTCGGATTAGTGGTCGTAAGGGCGAACGCATCGTGTACATCCGGACCCTCATCGATCGTGACGACAAGCCCGGCGGCGGCAAGTCGATCGAGGGCGTTACGACCGGCCAGTACCTGTAGGCCAGCACTTTCTCGACTGGCCTCACCATCGCCTTGGGCGCCCGGCTGGAGGTCGCAGAAAGTTTCAGCACCATGCGAGCCCTCTTCGGGGGTTCGGGAACGCTAGACAGTAGGCAATGGCCAGTATCAAAGTCGTCGGTCTCGAGACCGAGTACGGCATCGTTCACCGCGGCGTCGACGAACCGAACCCGATCACCGCGTCGTCGTTGCTCATCAACTCCTACCTCGCTCGCTGCGAGGCCACCGGGCGTCGCCCCGCCACCCAGCGCGTCTCGTGGGACTTCGAAGACGAAAGCCCCTCGCTCGACGCCCGCGGCTACACGCCCGTCGGCGCACGCCCACCCGAGGTCGAAACCCACCTCGTCAACGCCGTGCTCACGAACGGTGCCCGGTACTACGTCGACCACGCGCACCCCGAGATGTCGACACCCGAAGTGCTCGACGCCCGCAGCGCCGTGCTCTATGACCGTGCCGGCGAACTCGTGGTCATCGAATCGATGGAAGCGGCCGCCGAACTACTCGGCCAAGGCCAAGAGCTGATCGCGTACAAGAACAACAGCGACGGCAAGGGCAACTCGTACGGCACGCACGAGAACTACCTGATGAGCCGGAGCACGCCGTTCTCCGACATCGTCGCTCACGCGACGGTGCACTTCGTGACCCGCCAGATCTTCACCGGTGCCGGCAAGGTCGGCTGCGAGATCCCTGGCGTTGGCTCCGACGAGGTCCCCTATCAGATCACCCAGCGCGCTGATTTCTTCGAAGAAGAGGTCGGGCTCGAAACGACGCTCAAGCGGCCGATCATCAACACTCGCGACGAGCCCCACGCCGACGCGCAGCTGTATCGACGGCTCCACGTGATTGTCGGCGACGCCAACATGAGCCAGTACTCAACCTGGCTCAAGGTCGGTACGACGATGCTCGTGCTCGCGATGGTCGAAGACGACGCCTTCGAGCCGAAGCTTGCGTTCCGTGCGCCCGTTCAGGCGCTGCGCAACGTCAGCCACGACCTGTCGCTGAGTCGGCCGCTGCGCCTGTACGACGGCACGTCGGCAACCGCACTTGAGATCCAGGCCGAGATCGCGTTGGCTGCCGAGCGCTACCTCGACAAGTACGGCCCCGATGGCGCTGGCGGCGAAGACGCCTACGCCGTGCTCGACGCCTGGAAAGAGGTCATCGAGACCCTCGAACGCAACCCCGAAGAACTCGCCGACCGGTTGGACTGGGTCGCAAAGAAGAAGCTGCTCGACGCCTACCGGGCTCGCGACGGCATGGACTGGGGCGACGCCCGACTCCGGGCGCTCGATTTGCAATACCACGACATGCGTCCGCACCGATCCGTGTTCCAGCGCCTCGGCGTCGAGACCGTTGTCGATGACGAAGCTGCCGCGGCAGCCGCGACCGAACCGCCCAACGACACCCGTGCCTTCTTCCGCGGCGAATGCTTGCGTCGGTTCCCCGACGCGATCGTCGCCGCAAACTGGGACTCGATGGTCTTCGACACCGGCGAAGCACCCCTTCGCCGAGTCCCCATGATGGAACCGACCCGAGGCAGCGCAGCCCATGTGGCAACGTTGCTCGACGGCTGCGAAACTGTGAGCGACTTGCTCACCAAGCTCGAGAGCTGAACGAGGAGCCCCTATGTCCGACCAAGAACAAACCCGACCAGCCCAACCGGCTGACGAAGTCGCTGAAGCACCCCAACCGGCTAAAAGCGACACGTCGCTTGCCGACGGACTCGACGACATCCTCGACGAAATCGACGAGGTCCTTGAGACCAACGCCGAAGAGTTCGTCAAGTCCTACGTCCAAAAGGGCGGCCAATAGAAGCTCGTTACGACGTTGATCGAAGCGAACGAGACCGAACGTAAGCGAACGACGTTGCTAGAGTCCTGCGCGTGAACCTCCCGATCTTCTCAACGACCGAGGATCCCGGACCGGACTTCGCCCGCCTGGCCGAACAGGCTGGACTCGTGGCGCAACCCACCGGTGATGGCGATGTCCTCGATTTGCCCCACGGCACCACCTGCGTCGCGCTGCGCTACGCCGACGGCGTCATCATCGCCGGTGACCGCCGAGCAACCTCCGGCAACCTCATCAGCTACCGCACCATGCAAAAGGTGTTCCCCAGCGACCGGCACTCCGCCGTCGCGATCGCCGGCGCCGCAGGCCCGGCCGTCGAGATGGTGCGCCTGTTCCAGCTCCAGCTCGAACACTACGAAAAGGTCGAGGGCAAAGAACTCAGCCTCGACGGCAAAGCCCGCCAACTGAGCGGACTGCTTCGCCAGAACTTGCCTGCTGCACGTGCTGGCATGGTCGTCGTGCCGCTCTTCGCCGGCTACGACCGCCGCCAAGAAGTCGGACGCCTCTTCCAGTTTGACGTGAGCGGCGGCACCTACGAAGAACTCGAGTACGGCGTAACCGGCTCGGGCAGCATCCACGCCGCCACTGTGCTCAAGCTCGGCTACCGCGCTGAGCAGAGCCGAGACGACGCCATCAACCTCGCCATCCAGGCGCTCTACGTCGCCGCTGACGAAGACTCCGCGACTGGCCTGCCCGACTTCCTCCGTGGACTGTTCCCGGTGGTCGCCACGGTCACGACCGACGGCTACGAACAGCTCGAAGATGACGAACTCCGCGAACGCAGCCAAGCCCTCGTCGACGAACTTGTCGGCCGGGGCCTGCCGTCCTGACCGGCCCGGCACCGAGTACTAAGGACTGAACATGAGCACACCGTTCTACGTCGCACCCGAACAGGTCATGAAAGACCGGGCCGACTACGCCCGCAAAGGCATCGCCCGCGGCCGTTCACTGGTCGCCTGCACCTACGAAGACGGCATCGTCATCGTCGCCGAGAACCCATCGAACACGCTCCACAAGGTGAGCGAGATCTACGACCGCATCGGCTTCGCTGGTGTCGGCAAGTACAACGAATTCGACCAGCTTCGAATCGCTGGCATCCGCCACGCGGACATGAAGGGCTTCAACTACAGCCGCCTCGATGTCGATGCGCTGAGCCTGGCGAACCAGTACGCGCAGATGCTCGGACAGACCTTCACCCATGAGATGAAGCCGATGGAAGTCGAGATCCTCGTGGCCGAGATTGGCGACGAAGCCGAAGACGACCAGCTGTTCCACATCCTTTACGACGGCACGGTCTATGACCGCACGGGTTACGCCGTGCTCGGTGGCGACGCTGAAGCCATCGCCGCCCGAGTCGACGAGGGCTTCGAGGCCCGCAAGGACCTCGCTGGTGCCATCAAGCACTCTCGTGACGCCCTCGCTGGGCCCGACCGCGAATTGCCCGCCGGCGACCTCGAGGTCGCCGCACTCGGACGCTCCAACGGCCGCCGCACATTTCTCCGCATCGAAGGCCAAGCCCTCGACGCACTTGTCGGCTGATCGCCGGTGCAACGGCGAATCTTTGGACTTGAGAACGAATACGGCGTCACCTGCACCCAGCGCGGCCATCGCCGCCTGAGCCCCGACGAAGTCGCCCGCTACCTGTTCCGTCGGGTTGTCTCCTGGGGCCGCAGCTCCAACGTCTTCTTGGCAAATGGCGCACGTCTGTATCTCGACGTCGGCTCGCACCCCGAGTACGCGACGCCCGAGTGCGACAGCATCCATGAACTCGTCGCACACGACAAGGCAGGCGAGCGCATCCTCGAAGGCCTGCTGACCTCAGCGGAAGAACGCCTTCGCGAAGAAGGCATCGCGGGTGATATCTACCTGTTCAAGAACAACACGGACAGTGCTGGCAATAGCTACGGCTGTCACGAGAACTACATGACGTCGCGCAAGGACGACCTGCGTGACTACGCCGAGGTGCTCATTCCGTTCCTCGTCAGCCGTCAGATCTATGCCGGCGCAGGCAAGGTCCTGCAGACCGCTCGTGGCGCCATGTACTGCGTCAGCCAGCGCGCCGAACACATCTGGGAAGGCGTGTCGAGCGCCACCACACGGTCGCGTCCGATCATCAACACGCGTGACGAGCCTCACGCCGATGCTGAGAAGTATCGACGTCTCCATGTGATCGTCGGCGACTCGAACATGAGCGAGTACACGACGTTCCTCAAGCTCGGCGCGGCGTCACTGCTGCTGCGCATGCTCGAAGATCCCGGCGTTGTGCTGCGCGACATGACGCTCGACAACCCGATCCGTGCGATCCGCGAGATCAGCCACGACATGACCTGCAAGCGTCCGGTTCGGCTCGCGAACGGGCGCGAAGCCTCGGCGCTGCAGATCCAGACCGAGTACTTCGAGCGGGCCCTGCGATACTCCGAGCACCACGAACTCAACGAGGTCGAGGCCAAGGCGCTCAAGATGTGGGAGCACGTGCTCACTCGCATCGAAGACGACCCGCTGACCCTCGACACCGAAGTCGACTGGGTGATCAAGTACCACCTCATCGAGAAGTACCGCGAGCGTCACGACCTGACGCTTTCTGATGCCAAGGTCGCTCTGGTCGACCTGCAGTACCACGACATCAATCGTGATCGCGGCCTCTTCTACCGCATGCAAAAGGCTGGTCTGGTGCAGCGCATCGTGACCGATGCAGAGATCGCCGCGGCCGTTGAGACGCCTCCACAGACGACTCGGGCTCGCCTCCGCGGCGAGTTCATCAAGCGAGCCAAGGAACGCCGTCGTGACTATACGGTCGACTGGGTGCACCTGAAGCTCAACGATCAGGCCCAGCGCACGGTGCTTTGCAAGGATCCCTTCAAGGCCTACGACGAGCGGGTCGAGAAGCTCATCGAAAGCCTGTAGGCCCAGCTACTTCCATGGCCACGATCGACAAACTCGAGCGACAGATGTCGCTGCTCGCGGCCTTGCTGCACACCGAGGTCGCGCTGACAGCCACCGAGCTGCACCGCCGCGTCGAGGGCTATCCCGAAGACAAGGTCGCGTTCCGTCGCGCCTTCGAGCGGGACAAGGACGACCTGCGTCGTCTCGGCATCCCTATCTCGATCGAGTCCCGCGAGACCGTCGACGGTCCAATCGACGGCTACGTGATCCGTGAGACCGACTACTACCTGCACGACCTTGGGCTCGACGCGGACGAGACCGTGGCACTCGCCATGGCGTTGCGACTGATCCGACTCGAAGGCGCCGAGGCTGACGACGCGATTTGGAAGCTGGGTGGTGCCGCCTTTGATGACACGGCGCCCGCCGAGATCGGCGCCATCGCCATGGGCCCCGCCGTGACGCAGCTCCACCAGGCCATCCAACGGTCCCTGTCGGTCCAGTTCGGCTACCGGGGCGAAGATCGCATCGTCGAGCCATGGCGACTCGCGTTTCGGCGCGGCCACTGGTATCTGAGCGGCCACGACGTCGCCCGAGACGACGCTCGCAGTTTTCGTCTCGATCGGATCGACGGTTCGATCACGCTCGATCTTGATCGTCCGGCAACGGCCTCGAGGCCACCGATCTCGGCCGAGCGACAACCGTGGGAGTTCGGCTCCGACGACGACGAGACGATTCGAGCGCGAGTTGCCATCGATGCGTCCCATGCCGATTGGGCCCGACACCAGCTCGGCGCCGACGCCGTCGTCGCAACGGGCGACGATGGCTCGATCGAAATCGAACTCGATGTCGTCAACATCGTCGGCTTCCGCAACCTGGTGCTGGGCATGCTCGACGCGGCCGAAGTCCTGTCGCCTCCCGAACTGCGAGCTGACATCGTCACTTGGCTTCAGGACCAAGTCGCATGAGTCGACTGACTGCGACTGACCGACTTCGTCGCCTGCTGGCCGTGATCCCGTGGGTCAGCGGCAGGGGAGAAGTGCCGCTCGACGAGATCGTCGAACGATTCGACTATCCAATCGACCGGCTGCGGCGAGACCTCACCGAGGTCGTGCAGTTCGTCGGCGTGTACCCGCACACACCCGACATGTTGATCGAGGTCTATCTCGACGAAGAGAACGAGCGGGTTCGCTTCGAACTCGCCGACTACTTCACCTCGCCACTGCGACTGTCCCCAGAAGAAGCCCTGAGTCTCGTCTCTGCGGGCCTTGGTCTGCTCGGCTCGTCCGTGGGCCAGAACAGCGCTCTGGAGCGGGCACTGAACAAGGTTGCTGACCGTTTTGACGTGGAACTGGGCGACGACATCGAAGTCAGTCTCGGTGGCGCCTCGGCAGTCACGGTCGAACAGGCGATGACGGCAGCTCGTGAACACCGCTGCATCGAGATCGAGTACCACAGCTTGCATCGCAGCACGGGTACGCGACGTGTCGTCGAGCCACACAATGTGTTCAGCCAGAACGGCGAGTGGTATCTGCGGGGCTACTGCCGGTTGGCCGAGGCAGACCGCACGTTCCGACTGGATCGAGTCTTGGCGCTCGAGGAAACCGGGGAAACCTTCGAAGGCGATGCCCAAGGCACAACGGCAGTTTTTGCGCCCGATGATGACGACCTGCGCGTGACGCTTGAGTTGTCACCCGATGCGGCCTGGGTCGCCGAGGCGTTCCCGGTCGAGTCGGTTAAGGAAACCAAACGGGCAATCACCGTCACTCTTGCGGTCAGCAGCACGGTGTGGCTCGAACGGCTCCTGCTGCAGCTGGGCCCGAGCGCTCGGCTCAAGGACTCGACGCCGGTGCTGCCGGATTCGCTGCGAAGCGATGCTGCGGCACGAGTGCTCGCCCGCTATCAGTCCAGCTGAACCGGCTGCGCCATTTGGCCTAGGCGACCACCAAGCGGCCTAGGCGCAGCACCACTGCCGCCGGAGGCGCGGGAGAAGCGGCTCCCAAGCGGGGTAGCCTTGCCGCCGTGTCTTCGAGCGGCCAGCTGCCTGGCGATCCTGGCGGCTCCGGCCCCGACTCTCCGAACCATGCTGGCCAAAACCATGCTGGCGATGCCGCATGGATCGATCGGATGTTGGACCGCAGCCCCGCTGACCCGACCCGCCCGCCGATCGTTCCGGAACCGGAACTCGAGCCCACCGGGCAGCTGCCAGCCGCGGTGCCCCAGCAACGCCCGATCACCGACGAGCTCGCGCAAATCGACTGGACCCAAGGCCCAGACGTCGCTCCCGCGAGTGAGCCGATCGCTGCCCAGCCGCGCTTCGGTGTCGCCAGCGGTGAGCTGACCCCAGAGTCGGTCGGGCGCTCCGCATGGGACGACGACCTGCGCAGCATTGGTCGCGAAGAACCCGAGGGCTGGGACAGCCTGTCTTGGCAGGACATTGACGGCGACCAGCATGCCGGGGCAGCCGAGCTTCCCGAGCCGAGCCCATTCGTTGGGGTCGTGCGCGAATGGGGACCGGTTCTGATCGCTGCGGTCGTGATTGCGCTCTTCACCCGGCTCGTGCTGGTGCAGGCGTACCACATCCCCTCGTTGTCGATGGCGCCGACCCTCGACGAGGGCGATCGCGTGATCGTGAACCGGCTCAGCTACAACTTCGGCGAAATCGAACGCGGTCAAGTGATCGTGTTCAACAAGCCACCGAATCAGCCGAGCGATGCGAACGATCTCATCAAGCGAGTAATTGGGCTTCCCGGCGAGACGATCGAGTTCCGAGATGGCCAGGTCTACGTCGATGATCTTCTGGTGCAGGAGCCGTACCTCGCCCAGCAGAACAGCACCCGCACTCGTTCGCTGAGCATTCCGGGGTGCGCCCAAGAGACTCCTTCACCAGAGCTCTGCACGATCCCCGAGGGCTACGTGTTCGTGATGGGGGACAACCGCGTCAACTCACAGGACTCACGCGTGTTCGGTCCGGTGTCGGCCGACACGGTCGTTGGACGGGCGTTCGTTCGCGTGTGGCCACTCGACAACCTCAGTCAGCTCTAACGACTCGGAGCGGAGCCTGAGCGGTTGCAGCGTCAGGCTGCTCGCTAGAAGCCGTAGACCTTGGCCCGGGCCGCAAGCATGCGGTCGACGTGGTTGCTGAAGATCGCGTCGCAACCCATGTCCAGCAGCTCTTCGGAGACGCGCTGCAGATGGGCATCCCACCCGAAGCAGTAGATGTCGAAGCGGTGGTACAGCGTCGTGAGTCCACCGCTCCAGTCAGGGGCTCGGAAATTCACGGCATCGATGCCGGCTTCGAATAGCTGGGCGGCGTGCCGTTCGGGACCACCCTCGACACGCTCAAGTCGGGTGGAGTGGACAAGCCGGACATCGGACCAGCGGCTGCGCCACCTCGACACGAGCTCGAAGCTCGGGTGACAGAGCCACGTGCGTTGCACGAGGTCCTCGCCGTACTGCTCGGAGAGGTTCCGTAGGGCCTCGACGGTCGGGTCGATGGCGTCGGGGTGCTTGATGTCGAGCGACAACGTGACGTCGGGACCAACGGCGGCGAAGAGGTCTGCCAACGTCGGGACATGGTCGGGGAGGTCGGCCGCGTTGCTCTTCGTGATCAGCTGGCGACGCACGAGACCGCCGACGTTGTCGTCGTGCGCGAGCACCGCGATGCCGTCGCCGGTGGCCCAAACATCGGACTCAAGCGCGCTGGTGCCGAGTTCACATGCACGCGTGAAGCTCTCGATGGTATTGTCGGGCGCCTCGGCGGAGGCTCCACGATGAGCGAACAGAAGCGGTTCGGTGCGTTGCGCTGCAATCCGTGGACTCACGGCCCCATCGTGGCGTACCCCCGTCAAGAAACCAACGAAAAACCCCTGCGTTTCGCTCAACAGGAGCGTGCCCAGGCCGACTGAATCGGGGAAGGAGGCCAGCTCATGGCTCGAGTACGTGCAACGTGCAACCAGTGTGGAGATACGGAACTGTCGATTGACGACGTATCGGTCCGCATCTGTCGAGAGGACCATGACGGTGTCTACCTGTTCGTGTGCCCCGAGTGCGGTCTCTCCCACGAGAAGGACGCCAGCCGTCGCACCCTCGACCTATTGGTCGCCTCTGGTGCCGAAGTCGTGTTCTGGTCCGTGCCCGTCGAGGCACTCGTCACGACCGGTCTTGGACCCTTGACGCACGACCACCTGCTGGACTTCCACGAGAAACTCCAAGACGACGCGCTGCTCGAGTCGGCGCTCGGCGAACTCGTCGACGACTAATCCACTCGCCCTCACGAGGGCACTGGCATCGTCTGGCAATGCGACACGTCGGAGCTGTGCCACATCGGTAAGCTCGTCCCATGCTGAACATCGGCGGCGGTGAGCTGCTGATCATCCTGCTTGTCGCACTCATCTTTCTCGGGCCTCAACGACTTCCCGAGGTAGCGCGACAGGTCGGCCAGACCGTGAACACCTTGCGGGGTCTCGCTCGTGGCTTCCAGGCCGAGCTCGAGGCAGCCGCTCGCCCCGACGCGCTCAAGGCAAACCAGAATCCTGATCCTGATCGTGATCTTCGCGAATGGGCGGGCGACCCCGATGACCCCGATGACGTTTCTGACGAGCCCGAGTTCTCGTCGGACCCATTCGACCTTGCTGCCAAAGCCCGCAAGGTTCGCCACGACGGACCCGTAACACCGGTGAGCGATGGCGGGCCGCTCGACCTCAGCGACGAAGCGGTTTCTGACGCCGATGCAGCCCCGGCTGGAACGACGGACGAGGAAGAGTGACGACCGAAACCCCGGCCGAGGGCCAAATGAGCCTGATGGAGCACCTGACGGAGCTCCGAGTCCGCATCATCCGTTCCGTGGCCGCGATCTTCCTGGGCGCCATCGTCGCCTGGATCTTCTACGACCAAATCTTCGACATCTTGATCGAGCCGCATTGCCAGATCAACGGTGACCAAGGCATCGGCGAAGAGTGCGGCTTGCTGGCCATCAGCCCGCTCGAAGGCTTCTCGGTACGACTCACCGTGGTGGGTTACGGCGGCTTGGCCCTCGCGATGCCGTTCGTACTGTGGCAGGTCTGGCAGTTCATCGCACCAGGCCTGTACCCGCACGAGAAGCGCTACGGCCTGGTCTTCGTCACCCTCTCGGCCCTCTTGTTCGCCTCGGGCGCATGGCTGGCGTACTGGAGCCTTCCTCGGGCACTCGAGTTCCTGGCGAACATCGGTGGCGACGACCTCACGAACATCTACCGACCCAAGGAATACATCGGGTTCGTCACCAAGATGATGATTGGCTTCGGCCTCGGTTTCTTGTTCCCGATTCTGCTGATCTTCTTGCAGCTCCTCGGCGTCGTCGACAACGCAATGCTGCGTTCTGGTCGCCGCTTTGCGATCGTCGGCATCGTGGCGCTGGTCGCCGTGCTGACGCCAAGCGGAGACCCCGGCACGCTCATGGCGCTCTCGGTGCCCATGTACCTGTTCTACGAGATCGCCATCTTGTTCGGCTGGTGGCGAGCACGTCGCCAAGCGAAGGCAGGCGTCACCGCCACGTGAGGGCCGACGAGGGACGCGAGTTCGAGCTTGATGCGTTCCAGCGTCAGGCGATCGAGGCGTTCGACGCTGGCGACAGCGTGCTGGTGGCAGCACCGACCGGCAGTGGCAAGACAGTGATTGCCGAGCACGGGATTTCGGCAACGCTTGGCACATCCCGTGACACGTTCTACACGTCGCCGATCAAGGCGTTGGCGAACCAGAAGTTCCGAGACTTCGGTGAGCGATTCGGTGCCGACAATGTGGGTCTACTCACGGGCGATGTGACGGTAAATGGCAACGCACCCATCGTCGTGATGACGACCGAGGTCTTGCGCAACATGCTCTACGAGCGAGCGCCGCGGCTTCGCCGCTTGGGCTGCGTTGTCCTCGACGAGGTCCACTATCTGCAAGACCGCGAGCGAGGACCGGTCTGGGAAGAAGTCCTGCTCAACCTGCCCGCCGACGTCCGCACGATCTCGCTATCGGCCACCGTGTCGAACCTCGACGAGTTCGTCGACTGGCTCCGAAGCGTTCGTGGCCCGACGACGCTGATCCTCGAAACTGAACGCCCCGTACCGCTCGAACACCGCCTCGCGGTCGGTGACCGCGAGGAACGGCGGACCCATGTCGTGCCGCTACTCGACGGTCGACGTGTCTCCGACGAGGCGTACGAGTTCACCCGGAGCGGCCGGGGGAGCAGCAAGAGCGATCGTGGACGCAATCGTGACCGGAATCGGCGCGGCGGTCGTGACGCCCGGCCTAAACGCCGATGGGTGCCACCACGTCGTACAGAGCTTGTGCCTCGGCTCCTCAAGCAAGATCTCGGCCCGCTGATCTGGTTCATCTTCTCTCGGGCCGGCTGCGACGAGGCTGTCGACCAATGCTTGCAGGCGGGACTGCGCTACACCGACCGGGATGAGCAAGCTCGGCTGCGTGAGATCCTCGAAGACCGCACCGGTGATCTCGACGATGACTCCTGGTACGGACTTGAACTCGACCGCTGGCAGCAGGCCTTCGAAGCGGGCATCGCGAGCCATCACGCGGGGTTAATCCCGGCCGTCAAAGAGGCCGTCGAGATCGCGTTCGCTGAGGGTCTTATCAGCGTCGTCTTCGCGACCGAGACGCTCGCACTTGGTGTGAACCTGCCCGCCAGGACCGTCGTGCTCGAACGCCTCGTGAAGTACGACGGCGAAGACCACAAGCCGCTCACGCCGATGCAGTTCACACAGCTGACCGGCCGAGCGGGCCGACGCGGCCTCGACGAAGCAGGCACAGCCGTCAGTTGTTGGAACGCTCGGCTCGGTGTCAAGGAGATGGCCGCGCTCGCGTCGAGCAAAGAATTTCCGCTGCGTTCCGCCTTTGCGCCGAAGTACAACATGGTCGCGAACCTGATCCGCCGTTCGGACCAAGAGAGCGCTCGTCGGTTTGTGGCCCGGTCGTTCGCCCAGTTCCAGATCGACCAGACCGCAGTGCAGTCCGACACCCGCAACCTGGATCTTGAGCAGCAACTTGCGCAGGCACGTCGTGCCGCGGACTGCGATCGTGGGGACGTCGAGGCCTGGGTGCGATCGCAACGCAGCGGTGCGATGGCCGACGACGAGGAGCTCGGTCAGTTGCGGCCTGGGTCCGTCCTTGGCACCCATGGCGGCGCAATCGTGACCTCGATGGCGCATCGCAAGGCCGGCATCATTCTCAAGGTCGTGACCCGCCACGGCGATCAACTCACGCTTCGGGCTGGCGAGGTTCCATCGCCGCTTCCCGTGCTTGGTGGCGTGCAGCTGCCTCCGGGGCGAAGCCCGAGCGACCCCGAAACGATCGAGTGGGTCGGGCGTGAACTCGCCGACCACTGGCGTATCGAGGACCATGGGATCGGCGGATGCCCTCGCCTGGATGAACACCTCAGCGCGTTGCGCGAAGTCGACGTGATCGAGAAGCGTTTGGCGAAGACCCGCGCTCGCCAGGAGCGGCGCACCGGTCGTCTCGAACGACGCTTCGATGCCGTCGCCGACATCTTGCACGAGACTGGCTTCGCCCAAGACTGGGAGCTCACCGGTAAGGGCGAGCTCCTCACGGCCGTGCACGGCGAAACCGAGATCGTGCTGGCCGAGGCCCTCCACGATGGTCTCTTCACCAAGCTCGAACCACCTGCCTTCGCGGCGGTGATCAGTGCCCTCGTACACGAATCACGACGCGGCGACCCCGAATCGTTCCGCTGGCCTGGTCAGCAGGTCAAACGCACCGTGTCCGAAGTCCGCCTGCGGGCCAACGAGTTCCGCAGCCTCGAGCTGCAACGGCTCGACGAGACGCTGACCCGTGAGCCGGACCCTGCGTTGATCGGCGTCGTCCACGGGTGGGCGACGGGCAAATCGCTCGACGAGGTCCTTCCCGAAACCATGACGGGCGGCGACTTCGTGCGTGGCATGCGCCAGATCATCGATGTCTGCCGCCAAATCTCACAGACCGATACAAGCGTTGCGGACTTGGCCAGCGAGGCGATCTTCTGTATCGATCATGGTGTTGTCCGGAGCCGCCGTGAGCTCTTCCGTGAACAAGCCATCGACGACGACACCGCCGGCGACCGAACCGACAACGCAGACGATCAGGACTGGCCCGATGCCGATTGAGAAGGGCGCCGAGTGGGGGAGTGCAGGCTCGTTAGCCCCCGACGCGCCTACGGCAGCGAGCGACGCTGAACTTGCGCGCCTCCTGCTCGATGGGGCAACGCAGGTCCGTCCCACCGGAGGGGACCTCGCTCGCACGCTCGGCGTGTCCGAAGCCTCGCTCCGGCGCGACGCCGCAATGCTGCTTCCGGTCGACGCGCTCGACGTCACGCTCGACGGCCAACGACACCGGTGCATCGCCCATGTCGTGATCGGCTCTGTTCGCCGGCCCCAGGTGGTTGCTGCGAACGCTGCGTTCCTCGGACGATGGAACGTGGCGCCCCGAGCGCACCCCGGTGACGGCAAAGTCGACGTCGTCTCGTTTGGGCTTGGCGCCGTCGATTGGCTCAAGGCACGTCGCCGGTTGCCGACCGGCACGCACGTGCCGCACCCCGACATCAAGACGCGTGCCGTGGCGTCGTGGGTCCAGAAGTTCGAACGTCCCGTCGCGGTTCAGCTCGACGGGGTCGGCGGGTTTCGTGCTCGACACGTCGAGGTTCAGGTCGCACCAGACGCAATCGTCGTTGGGGTCTGAGCGTTGATGTTGGAGCGTTCGGAGCCAAGATCTTCAACGATCCCCTGGATGGTCGACGGGGATGCCCGGTTCGATGCGTCGGTCCGAATAGGGTGATGCCCCTGTGAGTGCGTACATCGCCGAGGAATTCGACGACGAAGAAGCCGACATCCTGCGGCGCTATTTCACGAACCTCGACCAGCCCGTTTTCGCGTTGGTCAATCTGCCCGAGGTCGTCAAAGGCGCGCTCTTCGCCCGCTACAGCCGCTCGGCGAAGTCACTACGCCGCCTGTTCCTCGACGAGTTCGTCGGCGATCTCGACATCGAGGGCGATGTCACGATCGACGCGACGGTTGGCCTCGAACGAGCCGAAGAGCTCTACACCCGAGTCTTCTTCGAATACGGCGACGACTCGGTCGCCCAGCTTGGCGGCGTTCACCTCGCCTGCGAGCAGGCCTCGAACCTGCTGACCAAGGTGCTCGAGTGGGGACGCCTTATGTCCTACCTCGAGCAGAGCACCCGCTACATCGCCTACGACAGCCGACTCGGTGGGCGTTTCCGCTACTTCCGCCCGCCGGCAGTGCTCAAGTCCGAACTCGGCACCCGCTATGTCGCCGAGATGGATCGCATGTTCTCGGCGTACTCGGAGCTCATCCCGACGATGACGGACTTCTACCGGGATCAGACGCCCAAGTCCGCCAACGACAGCGACTTCATCTATCGCCAGGCAATCAAGGCCAAGGCCCTCGACTCGATCCGCGGCATGTTGCCCGCAGCGTCCATCTCGAACCTCGGCATCTACGGCACCGGACAGGCCTACGAGGCATTGCTGCTGCGCATGCGTGCGCACCCCTTGCCCGAGTCCCGCACCTACGCCGACATGATGCTCACCGAGCTTCGCAAGGTCATCCCGTCGTTCCTGCGCCGAGTCGACCTCGAAGATCGTGGTGTCGCAACAAGCCGCTACATGGAGACCAACCACAACGCGGTCGCCGAGCTGGCCCAGGGGATCTTTGGTCAATCCGAGGCCGAGCCAGCTCCGATGGTCCGACTGCTCGACTTCGACCCCGAGGGCGAAGCCAAGGTCGTCGCTGCGGCCCTGTACCCGCACACGCCGCTTCCCGAGGACCAGATCCTGCGCCGGGTGCACGCCATGGGCGTCGAAGAGCGCCTCAGCATTCTCAAGGCCTACGCCGGTGACCGCACCAACCGTCGCCATCGGCCAGGACGCGCGCTCGAGCGCCCGTTCTATCGCTTCGACATCTTGGCCGACTACGGCGCATTCCGAGACCTGCAACGGCATCGCATGATGACCGTGGATTGGCAACGCCTCTGCCCCGAGCATGGCTTCGAGCTGCCCGAGGCCGTCGAAGCTGCCGGCCAGACCGAGACCTTCCTCGAGGGCATGGATCGCTCAGCCGACCTGCACGACACGCTCCTCGAAGCATTCCCCGAAGAGGCGTCCTACGCCGTAGCGCTCGCCTACAAGCTGCGCTTTGTTATGGACATGAACGCACGCCAGGCAATGCACATGCTTGAACTGCGCACCTCGCCCCAAGGCCACCCGGCGTATCGGGTGGTCTGCCAAGAGATGCACCGCCTGATCGCCGAAGAGGCAGGGCACCACGCATTGGCCGAAATGATGCGTTTCGTCGACCATTCGGCGGAACAACCCTTGGAGCGACTCGACGCAGAACGTCGGGCCGAAGCCAAGCGACTAGGCCAGAGCGGCTGAAAAGCTGCTCTTTGGCACCCGAAGGTGCTACAACAACCGGCGCGGGCTGTCTATAGTCCGCGGAGAACGTGATCTGAATGGACGGCCGGAGTGTCTGACGAAGAAGAACTCGACGAAGAACTCGAAGACGAGGACCTCGACGAGGCCGATATCGATGAGGCAGATATCGACGATGTCGATGGCGCTGAGGAGTTCAGCGACGACGACGATTTCGGTGACGCAGTTGTCGCCGATGATGACGACGAAGAAGACGACGAAGCGCCTGCTGCCGCAAAGGCAGCCGACGATGACGACGACGAAGAGCCCGATCCGGACGATGTCGAAGAAGACCTCGACACGATCCTCCAGGACCGTCTCGCTTCGGGCGATGACCTCGACGACGACGAAGACGACGAAGACGAAGTCGTAGCGCCCCCGATCGAAGCGACCGAGGGCGACAAGGTTGCCCCGAAGCGTGACGGTGAGTGGACCTGCACGGGTTGCTTCCTGATCGTGTCGACTCGCCAGTTCGGCAAGCGTGAATCTGCCACGTGCCCATCGGGCCAGTCGGATTGCCCGTCGCTCGAGATGCTGTGAAGCCCGACGCGACCAGCGCTGGCGAGACCGAACGTTCACCCATCGAGAAAGCACTCGATGTAGG
>CALDGN010000264.1 GCA_937942965.1 uncultured Acidimicrobiales bacterium
CGTCACCAAGGTGTTCGCGGTCGACCCATCGGAGCTCGGACAGAAGCTGGCCGCCAAGAGGATTGCGGCGTCGTCGGTCGACATCGAACCTGTCGGGCTGACCGGTGAGCTTCTGCCGCTCGACGACAACAGCTGCGACGCGGGCTTGCTGACGTTCACGTTGTGCACGATCCCGGACCACATGGCCGCTCTTGCGGAGCTGCGGCGCGTGATCCGTCCAGGTGGCACGCTCCACTTCTTGGAACACGGGCTGTCCGAGGATCCGTCGGTGCAGCGCTGGCAGCACCGAATCAATCCGGTGCAGAACCGTCTCGCCGACGGCTGCAACTTGAATCGCACCATCGTCGCCGACATCGAAGCGGCCGGATTCGTCGTGGACTGGTCCGATGCGTCGTATGCCGGTCACCCAAAACCGGCCACCTGGTTCACGGTGGGCAGGGCCGACAATCCAGACTGAGGGCATGGCTTCGACCCACGGCTCCGCTCCACAGCCACCGTTCGCTCCGGCATCGGCTGAGTACCAAGACCTCGTCGATCACGCGCTGATGACGACCCGCGGTGTGCGGGCGCGTCTCGACTTCGAACGAGATGTCGATGACCAGACAATCCTCGACTGCATCGATGTTGCTGAGCAGGCCCCGACCGGAGGCAACAACGGCAGCCGTCGCTGGATCGTGATTCGCGATCAAGCCACCAAAGACCGCATGGCCGAGCTGTACCTGTCGGCCGGTGTCGAATGGGTGATCAAGAAGGCCGAAGAGCTCGAAGGCACCGGCCATCAGAACGAGAAGCTGATGCTCGGCGCCAAGCGGCTGGGCGAGAACATCCAGCGCACGCCTGCGTTGGTCATCCCGACGATCATGGGGAAGCACGATGGCTCGGGTCGCCCGGGCTTGTTCGACTCGGTGATCCAGTCCGCCTGGAGCTTCATGGTCGCGCTCCGGGCCCGCGGGCTCGGCACGGTCTGGACGACGATGTTCCTGAACGAGGCGCCGGCGGTAAACGAACTGCTCGACATCCCGTCCGACGTCACGATGATCTCGCTCTTCCCGGTCGCGCACACGATCGGTGTCGACTTCAAGGCGACGAGCCGCCGGTACCCCGCTCGTGACATCACCTACTTCGATCGTTACGGGCGCACGCTCGCCGAGGCCCGCAGCGAGCCCCGTCGGATGGCTGACGGTCCCGGGATCGTCGTCGAGGCCGACATCAAGGCCTCGCCCACGGTGATTTGGGGCATCATCAGCGACCCGAACATGCCCGCTGAGTTCAGCGAAGAGTTCCAAGGCGGCAGCTGGGACGATCCCGATGCCGCACCTGCCGTGGGCTCAACCTTCACCGGTCACAACAAGCACGAGCTCGTCGGCGAGTGGTCGACGACCTGTCACGTCGCCGAGTGGGATCCGCCCTCGGCATTCGCCTGGCACGTCTCAGACCTCGAGCAATCGGCGGCCCGCTGGCGCTTCACCTGCGAGAAGGTCCCTGGCGGAAGCCGCCTGCGCTTCCACATGCGGCTCGGTCCTGGCCGTTCGGGCATGACGCCGATGATCGAGCAGAACCCCGAGGCCGAACCGAGCCTGATCGAGTTCCGCCAAGATCAGCATCGCGACAACATGCGTCTGACGCTCGACGGCATCAAAGCCAAGGCCGAAGCGATCGCCGCATCCGCACGCAAAGACAGCGGTTTCCCCGGCATGGGCTCGAAGCGCGACTAGCCCTACTGGAGTCAGTCCGCAGAGTGGCCAGAGCGCAGCGAAGCTGCGATTGCGAGTTAGCGGAGTGGTGCGCCTTCGACGTCGAGCCACCAGCCACCGCCGTCGTGGTGTTTGACGTAGCCCGCGGTTGGTGTGGCGAAGTGGGTGCCGATGAAGAGCACATCGGTGTCGACGTACTTCGAGAGCAGCGTGTTGCGGGTCGCCTGACCTGCGGGCTGGTCGTAGTCGGCTGAGGAGCACCAGTCGGTGCGCGTCATCTGGCACGGGTGGTGGATGCAGTCGCCGGTGATGAGCGCTTCGTCGCCGTTCGAGGTGATGTGGATCGAGCAGTGGCCAGGTGTATGCCCAGGCGTCGGTTCGAGCTGCACGCCCTCGCACACCACATGCTTCCAGTCGACGAGGTCGACGAGTCCGGCGTCGACGACGGGCTGCACCGAGTCGGCCATGATGTCGCCGTAGGCGTCTTCGTCTGCGCTGTCGTTCCAGTAGTTGAACTCTTTGTCCGCGAGCAGGTAGCGGGCGTTCGGGAACGTCGGCACCCATTCGCCGTCGACGAGCATCGTGTTCCAGCCGACATGGTCGACGTGCAGGTGGGTGCACAACACGACGTCGATGGTTTCGCGCGGGTACCCGGCCGCTTCGAGGTCCTGCAGGAAGTTCGTCTGCAGGTTGCTCCAGGCAGGGATGTTGCGTTCCTTGTCGTTGCCGATGCAGGTGTCAACGATGATCCGCTTGTCGCCGGTGTCGATCACGAGCGCGTGGATGCTCATGATGAGACGACCCTCGGGTGTCGCGAAGTGCGGCTGCATCCACTCGAGCTCGAGCGCGGCCTCTTTGGTTGCGTCGGGGAGGATGAACTTGGTCCCGCCCGGGACCTCCATCTCGACGACACGAGTCACCGTGTAGTCACCGATCTGCCAGGTCTCGTTCATAGATGCTCCCTAGATGTGGGGGACGACGTCGGTCATGAAAGCCTGCATGGCTTCGAGTCGGGCATCGGGCCCGCCGGGCGCCGTGATGTCGACGAGGATGTGGTCGACGCCGATGGCCGACCACTTCGATGCGGTCTCGATCATCTGCTCGGCGGATCCAGCGATCGATAGTTCGGGGCGCATGGCGCTGGCTGGGTCGAGATAGAGCCGGATCGAGAGCTGCATCTCGTCGAGGCTGCGGCCTGCTTCGACCGTGAGCTCCTGGACGCGCTTCCACTCAGCCTCGACCGTCTCGATCGGTTCAAACGCGGCATGGAAGCAGTCGCCAAATCGAGCCGTGCGTCGAAAGGCTGGCTCGCTCGCGCCGCCGATCCACACCGGCATGTGATCCTGCACCGGCTTTGGCTCGAACTTGATTTCGGGGAACGAGTAGTACTCGCCGTCGTAGCTCGGGGTGTCGGCGGTGAACAGCTCGTGGAAGATCTCGAGCTGCTCGTCGGCACGCTTGCCTCGGTTGTCGTACGGCATGCCGAGCACTTCGAACTCTTCGCGCATCCACCCGATGCCGGCGCCGAGAATGGCCCGGCCTTCGCTGACGACGTCGAGCGTCGCCATGAGCTTGGCGGTCTGCACCGGTGGCCGGTAGCCCATGATCAGCACGGTCTGGCCGAGCTTCATCGTCTCGGTGATGCCTGCGACGAACAGCAAGGTGCCGATCGGGTCGAGCCACGCCATCGAGTTGGGTGCGGGGAAGCTGCCGTCGTCGGTGTACGGGTACTTCGACTCGATGTCGGTTGGCCATGCGATGTGGTCGCTGACCCAGCCGGAGTGCACGCCGAGCCGCTCGGCCTCGGCGCAGAACGTCTTGAGTGCGCTGCGGGTTGCGCCGCGGCCGAGTTGGGGAAGGTGAACGCCGATGTCCATGCGTGGTCCTCTCAGCGGCCCTTGAACTCGGGCTCGCGCTTCTCGACGAATGCCTTGCTTGCTTCGAGGTGATCCTCGGTCGTGCCGGAGTGGCGGTGGTGCGTGGCCTCGAGTTCGAGCGTCGTCATCAGATCGCCGGTGACCGAGCGATTGATGTTCTCCTTCATGTACCGATACGCGATCGGCGGGCCCGCGGCGAGCTTGGCGGCCGTTGCTCGCCAGTCGTCCTCGAACGTGTCGGCGGTGGCGGTCCAGTTAACGATGCCGAGGTCGAGTGCCGTGTCCATCGTCATCCGTTCCGGCAGGAAGTACAGCTCTTTGGCCTTGGCCGGGCCAACGAGCTGCGTCAGGAACCAGGTGCCGCCGTAGTCCCCAGCGAGGCCGACGCGAGCGAACGCGGTTGTCAGGATCGCGGTGTCGAGCGCGATGCGCATGTCGCACGCGAGTGCCATCGATAGCCCGGCGCCAGCCGCCGCTCCGCCGATCGCGGCGAGCGTTGGCTTGGGCATTTCGAAGAGCTTGCCCGAGGTGGCCTTGTGATTCAGGCGCTGTTGGTGAACGCCCTCGTCCCAGCTCGTTCCCTCGGTCGACCCGGCGCCGCCGCCTTCGGCGAACCCTTTGACATCGCCACCCGCGCAGAAGGCTCCACCGGCGCCGGTCAGCACGACGCACTTCACATCGGCGGCGGTCTCGAAGTCATCGAGACAGGTGGCGATGCCGTCGAGCATCGCCCCGGTCAGCGCGTTACGGCGCTCAGGACGGTTCATCGTGATGATGCCGATGCCGTCGTCGGTGACCTCGCCGGTCAATGCGTCGGTGCCCGTCGTGATTGTGCGGCCCATGCTTCCCCCTGCAGTTTCGTCTCTGGCGATGTTCGCAGACGCGACAGAACCCCCGGCAATCCGATTGGATCGCCGGGGGTTCTGGCCGGAAAGCTAAAGGTCAGTCGCGGAAGCGGCGAGCCTCACGAGCAAACAAAGCACCGGCAGCGAGGATCGCCGAGCCGGCAATCACCAGGGGTGCCGTCGTCGCACCCGTGGTCGGGAGCTCCTCGGTGCCGCCACCGGTACCGCCGACGGCTTCGTCGACGATGGTGATGCGAGTGTCGGCCTCGGGGTAGTCCGCCGCGCTGACGGTGCCACCGAGCTCGTTGCTGATGTGATCAGCAAGTGCTCGCTGGTAGCTCGTGCCGACACGAGCGAACTCGATGTCGCCGAGTGGGTAACAGTCGCCGCCGCGGGCGAGGAAGTCGGCCGTTGCCAGCACGACTGGATCGCCAGCGACCACTGCCCCGTCTTGCACGATGACGGTGCCGTCGCTCAGCGTCACGTCAGTGACTCGCGAGCCGGGATCTCCGATGAGGCCGCAGTCGCCCTCGTGGTCGATGTCTCGACCTGGGTTGGCGACGTTGACGTTCATCGTGAAGCCAGCGATCTGGGCAAATCGGCCTTCGGCATCGGGGAGGCCCGACACGGCGTTTTCGAGCAGTTCCTTGAAGCGCTCACGAGGGACTTCCATCGTCACGACGAAGTTCGGGAACGGAGCGATGTCGAATGTGTCGGCCAGCGAAATGTCGCCGGCCGGGATCACGGCATCGTTGCGAATACCGCCACCGTTCTGGATCGCAACGTTGGGCACCGGCGCACCGAACACGGGTGCGAGCTGCTGGCCAGCGCTGAGCAGCGCATCGGCGAGCAGCGAACCTTCGTTGGCGCTCATGGTGCGGACCGACGAACGCTGACCGTCGAGGGCGACGTCGCTTGAACCGACGATGGTTC
Organism: uncultured Acidimicrobiales bacterium; assembly: GCA_937942965.1. Lineage (GTDB taxonomy): Bacteria > Actinomycetota > Acidimicrobiia > Acidimicrobiales > UBA10347 > UBA10347. Next base: position 5,350 of record CALDGN010000264.1, read on the forward strand.
CGGCCAGGTCGGCCAGGTCAGCCGTGAGTGGTTCGACGACGGCAGCCTGCACGTCGGCGTCGGGATCGATGTCGCCAATGCCGTGGGCCGAACCGTTGATGCCGGTGACGACGCCATCGGCATCGAAAGTCACGTCGAGCTGACCGATGCAGCGGTAGCCGCCAGGTCCGGTGACGACCGGGGTCTCACCGATGAACAGTGGGTAGTCGGCGGCGGCTTCTTCGTCGGGGAGGCAGGTGTCGCCTTCGTTCTTCAGCAGCTCGTCGCCACCACCAGCGATCACGACGTCAACGCCGTTGAGCTGAGGAACGAGTTCGCGGTCCTGGGTCAGACCCTGCAGGTGGCTGATCAGGATGATCTTGTTTACGCCGGCGGCTTCGAGTGCTTCGACCTCGGCATTGACTGCCGCGGCGACGTCGCTGCTGATGACCACATTGCGAGGGCTCGAGATGTTCGGCAGTCGTGGGGTGATCGCACCGATCACGCCGACGGATCCACCGTCGGTCTCGATGACTGCCGAGGCTGCGATGCGGCCTTCGTCGACGAGTGCCTGGAGAGCGGGCTCGCCGCTGAAGTCCGCGTTGGAGCTGAGGAACGGGATCGCCGGCTCGAAACCGCTCACGAATTCGGCCGCAGTGTCGGGGCCGAAGTCGAAGTCATGGTTGCCGAGCGCCATCGCGTCGTAGAGGCCACTGAGGGCGACCGAGTCGTAGTACGGCACGCCGTTCGCCACGGCTGCGCTGAACTCCTTGGAGGCCAAGAAGTTGTCGCCGGAGGTGAGGGTGACGACACCGTCGCCGGGTGCGTCAGCCTGAAGTTGCTTCAGGCGGGCGACGAATCGGGCGATACCCGGATCATCGTCACTGGGGAGCAGATTCGACTCCCCGTCGTTGTTGTGCAGAATCGTGATGGTTGTGCCGTCCTGGGCGGTGGCGCCAGCTGGAAAAACCAGTGTCGCCATCATCAGGACCGCCGAGATCACACTGACCAATACGGCCGCTCGCTTCACGCGTCTCTCCCTTGAGTCGGTTCTCCCGAAACCTAGTGCGCCGCTCACCTCGATGGGTGACGATCATGTGAACGGTTTGCGAAGCCTCATGTGCCAAAGAGAGCCCAAAACCACGCGCCCCCAAAACCTCGATGTCCGAGGCACGAGGCCTCGGACATCGGGTATTCAGCGATTCCACCGTGGGGCGGATGGGGGTTGGTAGCTAGATCAAGACGGCGGTAGCCCTAGGCAGGGCACGCCATGTTCGGGATGCCGACCTCGCACTGGGTGATCAAGAGGGCGTCGATGACGTTGGTTTGGCCATCGTTATTGCTGTCGCCAGAACCGCAGCCGACCATGGGCTCCGACGTGCCGACCTCGATCTGGGTGATGAGAAGGGCATCGACCACGTCGGCGGTGCCGGAGCAGTTGACGTCCATCAATTCATAGGTGGGAGCAGCGACGATCACGCCGACCTGGCGGGAGTAGGTCTGGCCGCCCTTGTCTTCGCCGAAGAAGTGGAGCTGCTCGTTGCCGATCAGTGCGACGCCTTCGAGCTGAGAGAAGTTGTTGAGGCTGATCTCGCTGATCAGGTCATAGGTGCTGCCACTGGGGCCCCACGTCACATCGATGTGGATGGCCTTCTTGCTCTCGTGGCTGATCACGATGAGGCTGTCATCTTCGGCAGCAACAACGCCGCTCGAATCGCCGAGGGTCGGCAGCATGACCTGGCCGAGGAACGATCCGCTTGCGGTGTACTTGGTGACACTGGAGGGGTATTCGTCGGTCACGTACATCGAGCCGTCGGAGCCGATGGCGATGCCTTCGGTGCCGGTGTTGCCCTGCGGGCCGCCCACCGTGATCTGCTGCACCACGTCGCTGCCGTTGATCGTGTTGCTGTTCGTTGGCACGTCGATGATGTAGGCGGTGCCGGTGCCTTCGCTGAGGAATGCGTAACGGTCGCCGCTCATCCAGGCGATGCCTTCCCAGTCGGCGGTGCCGCCTAGGGAGAGGGTGAGGACACGAACGTCTTCGCTGTGGTCGATCGAGCCGTCAGGATTGAGGTCGAATTCGTAGGCGTTGACTTCGTCGTCGACGACGAGCAGTACGTTGCGGTCGGCGTTGTAGGTCGCACCGGAGAACTCGGTTGCACCCGAGTTCATGTCGTCGTAGGCCGTCTCGACCTCAGTAAGCGATTCGATCGCTACTGCGGCCGTGGCCGTTAACGCCAGAAGCGCCGTGAATATGGTGAGTGCGCCAAATGCACGGCGTGCTCGTTGGAGGAATGATCGCTGAATCATGTGCATTCGTTCGGCGAATGCACGGGGCGTGGCAGGGCAACCCCACCGTTTGGCGCCATCGGTGTGATGTCGCAGGCCTAGTGGTGTACGTGACCTCTGACCCAGAGGGTGCTGGGTCGACAGGCCCCCTTGGGGTACGGCCTATATGGCCAAATCGTTGCGGCGTTGCGGTTTAGCCGCGAATGCCGCCCCACGGGATGCCGGCGACGTCGCGGAGCACCGGATCGAACGTCGTCAGGTCATCTCGGGAGAAGCTCAAGAGATCGTCATGGCCGCAGGCTCGTGCGAGCACCGACATGAGCTCGACGCTCGACTCGAAGAAGCGGGCGAGCCGGTCGGCTGCGTCGTCGACGATGAGACGCAGGCGCAGGTCCTTTTGTTGGGTGGCGATGCCGACAGGGCAGTTGTCGGTGTGGCAGGCCCGCATACCGATGCAGCCGATCGCCTGCATGGCGGAGTTCGACACGGCGATGGCATCGGCGCCGAGGGCGAGGGCTTTGGCGAAGTCGGTGTGCACGCGCAACCCGCCGGTGATCACGAGGGTCACGTCGCTGCATCCAATGCTGTCGAGATGCTGGCGGGCGCGGGCGAGTGCCGCGATCGTCGGTACCGAGATGTGGTCACGGAAGATCGTGGGCGCCGCGCCGGTGCCGCCACCTCGGCCGTCGAGGATGATGTAGTCGACGCCGATCTCGAGCGCGGCGTCGATGTCGGCTTCGATGTGTTGCGCGGACAACTTTGCTCCGATGGGGATGCCGCCGGACTCTGCCCGCACAGCTTCGGCGACGTCACGGAAGTCCTGCAGTGAGTGCAGGTCGGTGAACGTTGCGGGTGAGATTGCCGACTCGCCCTCGTTGAGCCCTCGGACCTCGGCGATGCGGCCCTTGACCTTGTGGCCGGGAAGGTGCCCGCCGGTGCCGGTCTTTGCGCCTTGGCCGAACTTGAAGTGGAACGCTTGGACCTGGCGGACCTTGGCGAGGTCCCAGCCGAATCGGCCCGAGGCGAGTTCATAGAAGTAGCGGCTGTTGGCGGCCTGCTCTTCGGGCAACATGCCACCCTCGCCGGAACAGATCCCCGTGCCTGCTCGCTCGGCGCCCATCGCGAGCGCCGTCTTCGCTTCTTCCGAGAGCGCGCCGAAACTCATGTCCGACACGAAGATCGGGATGTCGAGCTGCAGTGGCTTGGCCGCCTTGGGCCCGATCGTCACCGCCGTCTTGACCGGCACGTCGTCGAGCAGCGGCCGCTTGGCGAGCTGGGCGGTCACGAACTGGATGGCGTCCCACTTGGGCAGCTCGTCACGAGGCACGCCCATTGCGCTGACCGGGCCATGGTGGCCGAGCTTCGAGAGGCCCTCGGTCGCAAGCTTGCGAATGAGGTTGACGTGGGGCTCCTCGGGGGCGCCGTGATGGTCCTGGTAGGCGCCCTGGTAGCTGTCTCGGTCGTAGGGCTGTGGGTTGTCAGCTTCCCAAGCGCCGATCTCGTCGGCGTCGATCATGACCTGGCCGTCTTCGACCCACGAGGTGAAGACGGGAAGTCGTTCGGCGTTGTTGTACGCCGAGATGCCGGTGGTGACGCGGTAGTCCCAACCGTGCACGCCGCAGATCAGATCTTCGCCGCTCACGTGTCCATCGGACATGAGGGCGCCGCGGTGGAGGCACCGGCCGTAGAGCACGGTGACGGCGTCGTCTTGACGGACGATGACGAGATCGACGTTGCCGACGAGTGCGCCGGCGGGTTCGCGATCCGCGAGTTCGTCAAGGGCGGCGATGGCTTGGGCTTGCATGAGAGAGGGGTCCTTGGCAGTCGGTGGCGGCAGGGGAGCGGGTGGTTCTAGTGCGCGTCGATGGCGTCGCGGGTCGCGGTCCAGAACTGGGTTGCGACCTCGACCGGATCGCCAGTCGGTGTATCGATCGAGCCGAAGTCGGACAGGCGAAGCAGCGCGCCGGGGAAGCTCGGGGCGTTCCAGCGAGGGTCGCTCGTATCGAGGCCGATGCGGTCGGCCCACCAGACACTCACATAAAGATATGGCTCGGGAATCGCATCGTCGCCCGGCGATGCGCCGTAGCTGCCGCGGTGGGCTTCGTCGCCGACCTCGATGGCCGGATCGAAGTGGCCGGGCCACAGCTGGGGGCGACTCGGGTCGGTTGACGCTGCGTCGGCGCGGACGGCTTCGAGCGCCGCGAAGCCCATCGCGAACCAGCGGCCGAGGAACGCCGACGATCCGGCGTCGATCGCCAAGTCCTCGTCGATGTCACCGACCGGGGGTGAGTCGTGTTCAGCGGCGGTCTCGGGATCGATGTCGACGCCGAGGAACTCGGCAGCGGCCCGCAGCGTGGTGATTGGAGCGGATCGAGCAGTGTCGCCGACCTGGTCGACGAGACGGTCGCCGACCACGCGGATCTGGCGGTCGTCGCCAAAGAACGGCGTGCCGAAACCGCCCAGGGTTGAGCGCAGGCCGAACTTGCCGTTGCTGGCGTGGCGGGCCGGTGCAATCACATAGGTCGCGAGCCGGTGGAGGGCGACGCGAGTCGCTGCGAGATTGGCCGGGACCTCGCCTAACGAGCGATCGCCGCCGAGCATGCGCTCGCTCGCCCACTCCGAGCTATCCGGGTTCGAGGCGAGCCACGCTGACCAGTCGAGCGGGTCATCGGTGGCGACGGGATCGTCGGCGAACGGTTCGGCGGTGACGGCGGGCGGTGATGGCTCGTAGACCCAGGCGCCGGGTGCGCCGGTGTGGGCGATGGCCTCGGCTCGGGCGTCGCGGGCCGCGACACGCGGATCAGAACTAGGGATGGCAGACATACAGCGTGAACCCGCTACTCGCTCGAAGACTTCCCGACTCGGCGAGTCTGACACGTTGCGTTCGTCGCCGCAGCAGGCGCGGTCGCCGCCAGCGGATCACTTTGACGGGCGGGCTTGGCGCTCGCTAGGAACTCGGCATGCTCAAGATCGGCATCTTCCCGCCCGCCCTCGAACCGAGTGCAGCGTCGTTCATTCGCGATGCGGAGAAGCTGGGCGTCGACTCGCTGTGGGCGCCCGAAGCTTGGATGTACGACGCACTTACGCCGCTTGCCTTCTTCGCATCGGCGACCGAGACGATGCGGCTTGCGACCGGATGCGTGCAGCTAGGTGCCCGCACGCCCGCCATGCTCGCGATGTCCGCGCTCACGATGCAGAAGATGTCGGGCGGTCGTTTCATCCTCGGCGTGGGCACGAGCGGGCCCCAGGTCATGGAGGGCTGGCACGGCGTTCGTTTCGACAAGCCTGTGACGCGGACCCGCGAGACGATCGAGATCATCCGCACGATCGTCTCGGGCGAACGGCTGAGCTACGACGGGGCGATACACCAACTCCCGCTCCCCGACAGCCAAGGACGAGCGCTGCGGTCACCGGTTGCCGAAGGCGAGGTGCCGATTTACATCGCATCGATGGGGCCCGCGAACCTCAAGCTGACCGGTGCGGCTTCCGACGGCTGGATCGGCACGGCGTTCTTGCCCGAGTCAGCCGACATCTTCACCGACCCGATTCGTGAGGGCGCCGAAGCTGTCGGACGCTCGCTCGCCGACGTCGAGCTCACCGTCGCGGCAACGCTTGAGTTCTCTGACGACCCCGAGGCGGCAGGTCGACGTCACGCCGATGGCTATGCCTTCACCATCGGGGCGATGGGTTCGTCATCGACAAACTTCTATAACCGTGCGTTC